>JBBTRW010000025.1:405-11888 GCA_038064995.1 Patescibacteria group bacterium
TGAATTCAGTTTAGTCAATCGAAGAAAACATTCTGGGCTATTGATTTTATTTTTGAAAGATATCGATGACTTAGGCAAACTTATACCGAAAGTCCTAACTCACAAACCAGCTACATTCGAATGTTTTGATGACGCAACTATGCTGTTGGGTATGAAATTTCTACCAAGTTTCTTACCAAAACTAGGTATAAAAAAATGGTTGCAGCTTTTATTCGGTTTTATACCGACTGGCCTTCAGTTTTTACGTGGAATTCCGAAACTGATACTTATGATAGAGTTCAATGGTGAAACCGAAGAAATTGTCAGAAAAAGGATTCAAGATACCCATACCTCTCTGAGTAAATATCGTGCACGTTACGAGATTAACGGCTTTGAAGAAGACGCCACAGAGGGTAAAAGCGAAAAGTTTTGTAAAATGCGGCGACAAAGTTTCCAGTTGCTGCGTAGCAAGGTAAAAGACAAACACACTGCGCCTTTTATTGATGATTTTGTAGTCAATCCCGAGCACTTGTCAGAGTTTTTGCCACGTATACGTAAAATTATTAAAAAGTACAAACTGCTGGCCACACTTGCAGGTCACCTAGGCGACGGGAATTTTCATATTATTCCACTGATGAAGCTTGAGGATCCGAAAGACAGGCGCAAGCTATTGCCTGCTATGAAGGAAGTCAACCAGCTGGTTCTTGAATATGGTGGCAGCCTGAGCGGTGAACACAATGACGGTTTGGTGCGTGGACCGTGGTTGCGTGAAATGTACGGTGACGAGATGTTAGATATTTTCAAACAAACCAAACAAATATTTGACCCAGACAATATATTCAACCCACATAAGAAGGCTGATGCCGACTGGGACTATAGTTTTTCGCATATTCGAGATAAATTTTAAAGCCAAATAAAAAGCGGGTTTGGCGTAGCATCCTTGCTACTACCAAACCCGTCTTCACACCTACATACAACGACGTGCCATCTCGGGCAAGCGTTCGCTGAGTATTGCAACCAGCTCATAGTTCTCGCTGATCTTCTGAAGGTCGTCATCCGTGATGCCAGCTTTAGCTGCATCTCGAAAGACTTGCTTGTCCAGCTGGCCTCCCTCTGCGTCCTTGATGCGCCAGCTGTCGTTGTCGATGACATCAGCAACTACCAAACGTTTACCTCCCAGGCCGTCGTCGACCAGGCCGAACTCGATCTTCATGTCGTAGAGCACGACGCCGAGCTTCTTCCATGCCTCCTCGAGAATAAGAAAGACCTGAAGGGCAATGATGCGCATCTGGTCATAATCAACGGAGCGTAAAAGTGGCCACATGTCCAGTAGTTCGATTCTTGATTCGTCCGAAACAGGTTCCCCTGCCTCGTACAAATTGAAACAATCGTACCATGGACTATCAAACTTCACGAGAGGGTCGTGCCTTGAGTCGTCCTTGTAGAACAGCTCGTATTCCAGCGTTCGGAAACGTTGCCCTTCATTAGCTCCTGGATTACGCTTCAAAAACGAACCTGTCGCAATCCGACGAGTAACAACCTCGAACGGAATCATTCCCGCACGAAGAGCCAGAAAGCTTTTATCGTCGAACCAACTCAGAAAATGAGTCGGAATTCCCTTGGCTCTGAGCAGCTTAAAGACGTTGACTGTCGTCATGTTTGCTGCCCGGGCCTTGCCCGAAAGGGCTTCGCGATTCAGCCCATCACCCGCAGTGATGTCGTCTTTGGAGACGATCAAAACCTTTTGACAGGTCGCACAGCCGTGATCAGGAACATCCTTGTTACTGGCATCGACGACGAACTTGGTCTTGCCTTCAGCGATAATCGTCGCCGGCATCTTAGTCTCCTTTGTTAAGGTATGGAATGTTTTGCGTTTTTGCGCTGTTTGTAGTTTAAAATACATCCCTATAACACGCAAGCACTAGCAATATGTTTGTAATATACTATGTTTTATGTTAAAATAAACTTGTTCACGTAATGTAGTTTAACAATTTGGCAAGGTAGGTGATTTCCGTGGTAAAAAACCACACCCACAACCAGGATGGTCATGGGTGCGACCATGATCACGGCGCTCAGACGCCAGCGACAATCGCTACAGCAGTGATTCTTTTTTCACTGGCAACTGTGGAGTGGTTTGCTGGCAAAGGCCTCAATAACCCCGGTGTTATAGCCGACGCCGGGCACAACTTTTCCGACGCCGTATTCGCATTGGCTGTGGTCTTGATGATCCCAGTTATAGGTATAGGAAGGAAGGTTTTTTCCAGCTCACACTTCATGAAATGCAATGTTGATTCCTTGGTGGCAATCATCATCGCTTTCACCACAATCGTTATGATTGGCTTTTTGTCGATTGAACAAGTGATGAAAGGGGTTTCGACCGAGCATTCAGGTTTGGTGTTGCTAATCGGTCTTGTCAGCTGGGGTATCAACCTCAGTCTCGGCAAGCTGCTGGTGCGATCGAGTCACAGTGTGACAAAATCACTAGGTGTCCACCTACTCTCGGATGCAACTGCGTCGCTGTGGATCAGCGGAGCCGCCATAGCAACCCTTGTGGTCACTTGGTGGGGCTGGAACGTCATTGCCGCTGTGATCATTTTGCGGCTCGCTGCAAAACACAACTGGCACCTCATCTCAGAAGAAGGCCAAAAGATCCATCGAGTCGAAGTATGTTCAGCAAACGTGAACAGCCCGTCCCACTGTCATTAAATTGACTGGGGCGGGTTTTTCTTTTTATAGACTATTCGGTTCTCTGAGAATGTCCGACGACTAAACTAACACATGCAAATGGTAGGTCATCTTGAGTGCGAATAAAAGTGTGTGGCTCTTCCGAGTTATTGGCAATGGAATAAAATCCCTGCCCCTCTTCATTTGTGCGAGTAACTTGATCCTTGTGTGTACGAGAATACAATTGGCTCTCCTGGGGATATAATAGTGGCGGTAGGCCTTTTCTGTGTGGAACACCAACTTTATCGGCTTCAAGCCGCCTGTAGCTATCGTGCAGTGCTTTGGACGCCAGAAATGCAACATGATCGGGTCTGGGTTTTTTATTTGCAATGTCATCAAACTTCTCGTCCCACAGCATCTCTGTAATATTTACTACTGGTGAAGTGGAGTCTTCTTCGCCATCAATACGGATAAGTCTAGAAACCGCCTCGAAGGCTTCTGCAGTTGTGCCTGGGAAATCTATCACAACGGAATCTTTAGGTATGTCATAACTAGCATCGACAATATTGATGCGGTGACCGTGACCGACATCACGTAAAAAAAATAATAATTCTGGACTAAGTTTACGATCTACTTTGACTAGACCTTCTCGAAATGGTGGCATAAATTTCCTTGATGATTAATTAGCAATACATTAACACTATTTTTATACTTTTGCAATAGTATAGGCTACTTTTTGTTGCGTTTTCGCTGGTTTGGGTCTAGGAAACGTTTGCGGAGACGTAAATTCTTCGGTGTAACTTCTAGTAGCTCATCATCTTCGATAAAATCGATAGATTGTTCTAGTGATAGGTCCGTAAAAGGTGTTAGTTGTACGGTTCCATCACTGCTACTAGTTCGCATATTTGTTAGCTGTTTACCTTTACAGACGTTGACATCTAGATCGCCCTGGCGGTTGTATAGGCCAACGATCATGCCTTGGTAGACAGTCGTTCCTGGACCAACGTACATGATTCCACGCGCTGCAGAGTTGTCTAGTGCATAGGCAGTGGTAGAGCCAGCCTCAGTGGCAATCAACGCACCGTTGCGGTGTTGTTGCAGTTTTGGACCCATTGGCTGATAACCGTGAGGCAAACTGTGCATGATAACTGTACCTTTTGTGGCTGTCATCAACAAGTTACGCAGACCGATCAGGCTGCGAGTTGCAATGATATATGTCTGACGAATCGCGCCCGAGCTTGTTGTTTCTTGATGGGTCATTTCGCCGCGGCGTTGGCCAAGTTCTTGAGATATGGCGCCAACAAATTCTGTACCAACTTCTATTAGCAGTTCTTCGACAGGCTCGTGTTCTGCCCCGTCTTTTTGGATAGTCACAACTTGTGGTCGTCCGACTTCGAACTCGAAGCCTTCACGACGTAGTGTTTCGATCAGGACAGATAGGTGTAATTCACCACGTCCAGAAACCTTAAAGCCAATACCCTCATCTTCTACACGCAAAGCCACATTTGTTTCTAGCTCTTGTTGCAAACGATCGCCGATTTGACGAGAAGTTGTGAATTCACCTTCTTTACCCTTTAGTGGGCTGGTGTTTGGGCCTAGATACATAGACAGTGTTGGCGCTTCGACTTCTAGTACAGGTAAAGCTTCGGGATTTTCACTGTCTGCAATAGTCTCGCCGATATGAGCGTCACCGATGCCAGTTAGGGCTACAATATCACCAGCAATTGCAAGGTCGATTTCTTCGCGGTTTAGACCACGGTATGCAAAGAGTTTGTCGATTTTGGCATTTACTTTGCTGCCGTCAGCTTTTATTAGCACTACTGGCTGAGATTTTTTGATAGTTCCGCGCGAGATGCGACCAATTGCATATTTACCTAAGAAACTGTCATATTGCAGGGATGTTACTAGTATCTGTAGCGGCTTAGTTGTATCAACCTCTGGTGCAGGAATATCACCAATAATTGCATCGAATATAGGTGTAAGATCTGCATTTTCTTCAGGCTTTTCTGGCATTTCTTTCCAGGCTTTGCCTTCGCGACCGATTGCAAAATAGATAGGGTAATGTAACTGAGAATCATCAATCGCAAGCTCTAGGAATAGATCATCGATTTCGTCTTTGACCTCAGTGATTCGGCTAGCAGGTTTATCAATTTTATTGATAACAACCACGGGTTTGAGGCCTAGCTCGAGGGCCTTGGACAAAACAAACTTTGTTTGTGGCATAGGGCCTTCCTGGGCATCAACAATCAACAGTACGCCATCGGCCATGTTGAGGGTCCGTTCGACCTCACCACTAAAGTCTGCGTGGCCCGGTGTATCGATAATATTTATTTTGTAATCGTCGTGATAGACAGCCGTTTGCTTTGCGGTGATGGTGATACCACGCTCGTGCTCCTGATCGCCACTGTCCATGATCAGATCTTGGTTCATTTCAGCCTGGTTATTACGAAAAGTGTTAGACTGCTTTAAAAGCCCATCCACCAGGGTTGTTTTACCGTGGTCAACATGAGCAATAATAGCAACATTTCGTATCAATTTTGGATCTGTCATAAAAATAAGCCCGTTTAGCGGGCATCCTCTTACGTTTATTCTAACACACTACTGGTTAAAAATATAGGGATGATATAATAAAATCCACGCGCGAGTGGCGGAATTGGTAGACGCGCCAGCTTGAGGCTTTTTGTACCAGTGGTACAAAATGTTTTACATGCTTGGCCGAGCAAATAGGCTTTAGCCGTTTGCGAGCAAAACTATGAGTGGTGCTTGCACCAGCCCAGCGTGATAAAGTAGAGATTGTTAACAAAAGATATGCGCGAGTGGCGGAATTGGTAGACGCGCCAGCTTGAGGGGCTGGTGTTCTTCGGAACATGGAGGTTCAAGTCCTCTCTCGCGCACCAGAAATTGACTAAAACTTATAGGATCGCGTAAGTGTTAAGTGTTATACCTAAATCTATAAGCTAGGTAGGTCAATATGACCAAGAAAATTACTGAGGTAGTTTCGAAAAATCCTTGAGTGTTTTGCCCAAAATTCAGTAGCGTAAGGAATACCCCCATAATAATTCCAACTAATATGCGGGTGCTTTTCTGGGACGAGGCGCGCGCCACTATGCTAAAGCGCGAAAACGTATAAGCTACGATACTAAGCAAGGTGATAATAAAAGTAGAAGTTCGTAAAAATGGATCATCAGTAATCGCATTTATCACCAGCGGAATAGCAATAATAAATGGGTAGATACCCAAGAACTCGGATATAGAGTTACCTATTGCGATAAACTCGTGCTCGCTATCAACTTTTTTAGTATTAATTTCACCAGCTGCGTTAGCATATACGATTGCCGAAAATATTAAACCGAAAGTAGCGACAATTAAGAAAAGGATACCAACTTTAATATTTGGGTTGAATGCTGCCAACTGAGCAATTAACAGTCCGGTAAAAAATAGGGCTACGGTACCCAAGAAAGCGCATATGGTAATGCCAATGACAGCTTCGTTGGAAACATCTTTACGACTTAACATAGTAAAAGTATACCAGAAAATGAAATAAGAAAACTCCTACAAATCTATGTAGGAGTTTTTATTAGTTCAATAAAATGTGACGCACGAGGGTGCCGAGCTGGGTCGAGGCGTTATAGCCTCGACCCAGGAATTTCGTTCTCTTTCATCCCTGGACTCAAAGCGTGAGCTCGAGACCTCCGAGGAGGATTTTGGGAGAACGTCGGTGTGCAGCTTTTGTCAAACGAGCGCGGTCGCGAACGGCTGGAAACGAGTTCCGGCATCGTACGTGACTTGTCGTCTGATCGCTTGCTTGAGCCCAGGTACACGCTCGAACTAGAGGAACTTCCCCCAGCTGCCTTGCGAAGAGCCTGGACAAATGCTTTTAGCTGCTGCTTCATTGTTGCACACTCCTTGTGCGTCACGAGCCAGAACTCATTTCTGACTATGCCCCTATTATACACCAAACAACTAAAAAACGCAAGTGTTTTTGCTTGCGTAATGTAGCGGTAGGGCTTGCTGTCTTTGTAAGCGTAACTACGATTGTCCACCACAACAACTCCATAAGTAACGTTTAGGCACACACTCCCTACCTATTTGCGATAATAACATAAGCCTATTTGCATTTAAATAGCGATCCTAGATTGTAGCTGTGGAAAACCTTTCGTCTTGCCTATATACTGATACATATGAGAATTATTGCAGGAAGATTAGGCGGATTACAGTTCAGCTCGCCAAAAGGTAATCGAACTCACCCCATGAGCGAACGTGTTCGCGGTGCTTTGTTTAATTCATTAGGTGACGTTACAAATTGCAAAGTTCTAGACGCGTATGCCGGCAGTGGAGCTGTCGCTTTTGAGGCCGTTAGCAGGGGTGCGACGCAAGTGGTTGCAGTTGATTCTGACAAAAATGCCGTAAACGCCATGAAAAAAAGTGTAGAAAAACTGAAATTAAATAACCGGTGCAAAGTAACACTAGCTAATATTTCTAGTTGGTCAGACAATAACCGTGAAATGACTTTTGATTTAGTAATAATTGATCCGCCCTACGACAAGATAAAATTGGCCGTGATACAAAAACTAACCAAACATATAGGCGATCAAGGGCTGTTCATCGTTAGCTGGCCGGGTAAAGCCGAGCAGCCACATTTTGATGACCTCGAGATCGAAGGCATTAAAGATTACGGGGACACGCAACTAATTTTTTATCGCAGGGTCTGAAGCGCAAATCCACGATAAAGCTACCGTTTTGATAATAAGCGGTATTAGATTTTTTTTAGTTTGACGTGCCAGAGTGGGCGTCCAGCCCCAGTGGGTAAAGGTTTCATACATCTGCAATTCAGCTATTTTTTGCAGATTTTCAATAAATACTTTTTCGATACCAAGCTCTTTGACCCGACCTATCTCGTCCGAGGTAAGTTCTATTTTAGCGGTACGAAAGGGAGTAATAGCACTGGCTACGCCCAATTCAAACAAAAGATGAGATGTCATAACTCCCTTTGCGCCCCAGAATTCCCAATTGTTTTTAATTTTTTGACGCTTATTATCGCCAGAAATTAACAGTTTTTTGCGAACTGAATCGCGGGTTTCCTTTGGTTCGCCGCGTAATTCCTCTAGGTGCTCTTCTAGCGGAAAGTGATGAGCCGGGGTCAAGCCATCTACAATCGCGTGCGAAAGCCATGCGGCTTCAAAAGCAGCCTTTTGCTCGTCTTTTTTGGCAAGCGCCTTGGATAGCGAAGCCTCGTGGTGCTTGACCTGTTGCAGCAAATTATCGTCGGTGTACGGGTCGCTAGGGTCTATAAAATGCCATGGCTCGTCTGCGCCTGGGTTTTTGCGCTTTATCCCATCGGGGCCATTTTTACCCTCAAAATGCTGGATGATTTTAATACCAGGAAAAAAATCTTGGCCGTAATCCATAGCTAGCCGATATGCAGCTTTGTTAATCTTTTGATGAACACCAAGGATATTGCCTGATTTATGGTGAAATGTTGTACCGGAATACATGGTTAGATTTTAGAATTTAGATTATAGATTATAGTAAAAGTCATTTTGATCAGTTCAGTGTGGTTACTCTTTGATATTTAGAAACTTGTTCATTCAACTGTTTATATTGTAACAAATCAGCGCCGCTTTGTAGAAAATCATTTGCAGCTCTTTGAGCCCTGGCAATCGATTTCGTATCGCCAAGACTAGCAACTTGTAGATTTAGCTGACCATGCTGGGCGTGACCATATATTTCACCAGGACCTCTGATCTTTAGGTCGACCTCGGCTAGGTAAAACCCGTCGTTAGACCTTTCAAGCTCACGCAGGCGCCGTGTTGGCCTTAAGCTGTCGCTAGACACAAGATAGCAGTAGCTTTGATGCGTGCCACGCCCTACCCTTCCGCGCAGTTGATGAGCCTGTGCCAAGCCAAACTGATCGGCATTTTCGATGATCATTATCGTCGAATTCGGCACATCAACGCCAACCTCAATAACAGTGGTACTTACTAAAATATCTATTTTGCCACTACTAAATCGATTCATGACATCTTGTTTTTCATCACTACTTAGTTGCCCATGAAGTAACCCGATTTGGCGATGTTTGAAGATAGTTTTTTGTAATTTTTTGTGCTCTAACTCAACAGATCGTTTTTCTGACTCTGGGTTGTCATCGATCAAAGGACATACGACATAGACCTGCCGACCAGCCTGTATTTCCACTTCTACTTTGTCATACATAGCCTCTCGAGAGTTCGGTGAAACAATAAAGGTTTTAATAGGCTGACGACCACATGGCATTTCATTTAATATCGATACATCGAGCTCACCGTACACAGTCAAGGCAAGTGAGCGAGGTATAGGCGTAGCTGTCATCGATAACAAATGTGGCAGGTGTTTGGACTTTTCCAGTAGTTTTTGCCGCTGAGCGACACCGAAGCGATGCTGCTCGTCAATCACAACGAAGCCTAATTTGTGGAATTTCACTTTGTCCTGAATTAAGGCGTGCGTACCTACGATTATCTGAACTTCGCCACTGGATATTCTTTCGTATAAACGTTTTTTTGCTGCTGGCTTTGTTGCGCCAATCAATAACCCGACAGTGATTTTAAAGGGCTCTAGCAGACTAGCAAGAGTTTCGGCATGTTGGGTCGCTAATATTTCAGTTGGCGCCATAAAGGCCGTCTGAAAACCCTGCTGGGCTGCAAGACTAGCACTCATGCCGGCTACCACCGTCTTGCCCGAGCCAACATCGCCCTGCAATAGCCGGTTCATAGGATGAACACGGCCAAAATCTTTGGCAATCTGCCAAATAGCCCCGCGCTGTGCGTCCGTTAATTTGAAAGGTAGGCTAGAAACAAATTGCTTGGCATGATTTTGGTCGAACGGCACCTTCCATCCGGTTAGCTTGGTATTTTCTGCTTTGTTCAGCTGGCCAGCTAGAACAAGTGAGAATAGCTCCTCGAAACCCAAACGTTTGCGTGCTTTTTCGATCTCATCGTCACTTTCCGGAAAGTGTAGATAGGTCAGAGCGTCGGCTCGTGATATTAGATTTTGTTCGGCTACAATAGTTGGAGGTAGAATTTCGTCGAGCATGACGATTGCTGGTCGTAGTTCAGTAAGTATTTTACGAACAACATGAGATTTTAGTCCAGCTACTGATCGATAGATAGGTACTATACGTCCGGCGCTGACGTGTTTTCCTTCGACTTTTTCAACGCTAGGGTTGGTGACTTGGTATTTGTGGCCGTTTAAACCAAACTCGCCAGATATCAGCCATTCGCCTTTTTCCTTGCGCAGTTGATCGGCTCGATATGGTTGGTTGAACCATACGGCAGCGACCTTACCACTGTCGTCAGCCAAAGTAGCTTCTGTAATATGCAGACCGCGACGCACCCGTCTAGTATTGAGATGTTCGACTTTGGCTCGGAGCGTTACTTTGCCAGGTTTGATCGTACCAATAGCCGTTGTTTTCGAATAGTCCTCGTAACCACGAGGAAAAAACTCTATAAGATCTTGAACAGTATAAAGGTCGGCTTTTGATAGGCTGCCCGCAGTCTTTGCGCCCACCCCTTTTATATTAGCGAGCGGAGTGTCAAGTTTCATTATCGTACCAGTAAAAAGGTATTCTTGCCTTTTTTGACTAACGATACCTCTGAAATATTTTGATCGCTGGTGATTTTTTGACCATTTACTGAAATTGCACCACCGTCAGCTAGACGCCTGAATTCGCCTTTCGAGCTGACTATTTTGGCATTACACAGAGCATCGCCTAGGTCACCGAACGGTGATGTTGGTATTTCGTTAGACAAGAGCTGCAGCTCGTCTTGGTCAAGTTGAGATACGTCGTTATCGCCAAATAAAACTTCGGTTACCTTTTGAACACTTTCGGCCCGTTGGCGTCCGTGAACAAGCTTCGTTACCTCGAAGGCAAGTGTCTTTTGGGCGGCACGCTCGCTAGGGCTGTTGATGCTCTCGCGGCCTAATCGTTCTATTTGGTCGTGCGAAAGAGCTGTATAAATTTTTAGGTATTCAATAACACCGTTGTCGTCAACATTTAACCAAAATTGGTAGAACTGATAGGCACTAGTTTTTTTGTCATCTAGCCAAACTGCACCGTCCTCGGACTTACCAAATTTTTCGCCAGTAACTTTGTTAATTACCAAAGGACTGGTGTAAACATTCACTATGGCGTTTTCTAGCTTTCTGATCAAATCTACACCCGAGATAGAGTTTCCCCATTGATCAGCACCAGACACCTGAAGGGCGACACCTTTTTCTCGATATAAATGTAGAAAGTCATAACCCTGAATTAAAGAGTAGCTAAATTCAGCGTAGCTAATACCACTGCCACCTTCGCCCGTTCGGCTTTTAACAAAATCGCGGTCTAGCAACTGTGTTAATGAAAAATGCTTGCCGTAATCGCGTAAAAAATCAATATACTTTATATCTTTGAACCAGTCATAGTTATCGACAACTTCAAATTCTAGACCCTCGAAGATTGTCTGGTATTGTTTAACTATGGCCTGTTTATTTGCTTCGATCTCATCGCGAGACTTTAAATCTCGTTCTTGTTTTTTACCGTCAGGATCGCCGATAAGTCCCGTTGCACCACCAACCAGCAAAATAGCCTTGTGGCCAGCCTGAATAAATTGACGAACCATCATGGCAGCAGCCAAATTACCTACAGTCATACTGTCGCTACTTGGGTCTACACCCCAATAAAATGTTAGTTTCTGATCATCTAGTACGCTGGTGTCTTTCAGGGTTGTTTGGTTAGCGAAACCCCTCCAGGTCAGCTCGTCAGTTAGCTTCATCGATAGAACCTGCTTGCCAGCTAAGTAAGAATTTGTCGACGGTTTCGAAAA
>JBBTRW010000026.1:0-9025 GCA_038064995.1 Patescibacteria group bacterium
AAAACTAAAGAAACCCTCTCGGAAGTTATTTAACTGATCAAATAAAATAAAGGTTGAGGATAAGACCAAGGCAACAGAAAGTTGTATGTAGGAAGCTTTTTTATTATAAAATTTTTGGGCTATTACAAAGCCTGATACAAAAACAGTCCACAGTAAAATCAAAAACCAAAAGTATTTCAACGAAACGTATACCGTAATCAGGCTTAGAGTATCTTTATTGTATCTATCTCCAACTACGGGCTTTATTAGAGCTGCGTTTGCAATATGCCATGCCCTGGGATAGATTGCATTCGACCTATTGTTGATTCGGAGCTCATCGTCAGTATCTAAAACTACGCCCTTATTTATTCTTACATGATCCATAAACATAGCAAGGTGCGAGGTGTCGTCCAGACTATCCGTTATGCTTCTAACTGCGCTTGTCTGTATTCTTGCGCTACCCGAGTAGACACCACTGCCTTTCGCGGCACCCACCAATAGAACAGAAAACGCCACCAATACCACTAGGCATCCAAATAAATCAGTCATTGAAAAGATCGGCATTTTTATGTTATCTACACTATTTTGTTCAGATTTGTAAAAAACCTTTTCTCCTACTAGATAGGTGAGGGCTATCAAGACAGCGCTTATAGATGTAATATCGCCAAGATCACCATGTATTTTTAAAAGCCAGTCAACGATACTCGCTGCCTGAGTGTATGCCATATATAGGATAAAACTAGCTACAAAAGTTGCAAAATAACTTTTTAGAAGCCCTATTTTTTTCAAAATTAAGTACAGGGCTGTTATTGATAAGATTAATGCCAATAATGCGAAAGGCTGATATATAACAACTAAGATCGAAGAAGTTATAAGAAAAAATATTAAGAATTTTTCTAGGTCCAGACCCTTTTTATTTGTCAAAATATCTTCTCCTTTAGTTCGTGTAAATTAATACAACCATATTAAACATATAATATCATAAGTCCGAAGGAAGACTCTAAGATGTGTCCATTTGATATTTACAAAATATACTATTCATAGTATTATATGTATTATCTATGAATAAGCTTAGAGAAGTTGAATGTGAAGACGGATCATATTATGTTGCTGAAACTGCAATCGTTGATCCGAATGCTGATGTTGGTCCTGAAACTAGAATATGGGACTACGCCCATATATATGCTGGTGCCAAAATTGGTAAAAGCTCTATGATTGGCGCAGGCGTGCATGTGGAAAGCGGAGGTATTTTAGGAGATTATTGTAAAGTTCAACGAGGGGTAGTCATATATGGAGGCGTCTCTGCTGGTGACTATGTATTTTTTGGGCCCAATGCCACCACTACAAACGATCGCAATCCTCGTTCGTTCGGACCCTGGCAAAAGACCGAGACAACAATAGGCACAGGCGCTTCAATCGGAGCAAACGCTACCCTTATAGCGGGCAATGAGATTGGTGACCTAGCTCTAGTTGGTGCCGGTGCCGTAGTCACGCAACCAGTTCAACCAGGGCAGTTAGTTGTCGGGAATCCAGCTAGATTTGCCGGATGGGTAAATGTTGCTGGCGAGGTCATATCAACAGATGAGGCAATGCAGCCAGACCAAGTTAGGGAATATTTAATAGACCCAAGACTCGCTATAGGTGAGTATATAAAAAATTCAGCATTCTAGTTGTGAAAATCCTGTTCAGCAAAGACAAAATAAGTTAGCATAGATTCTATGATACCAATAGCAAAACCCAGTATCGACGATAATGAAATCGAGGCAGTCAACAAAGTACTTTTATCTGGCAATTTAGCGCAGGGCGCAAAAGTTCATCAGCTTGAAGAGGATTTTGCCAAATATTGTGGTACAAAATATGCCATAGCTGTAAATAGTGGTACAGCGGCAATTCACGCGGCCCTCTTTGCTGCAGGCGTTACGGCTGGTGACGAAGTAATTACGACACCCTTTAGTTTCATAGCAACAGTTAACCCAATACTAATGCTTGGTGCGCATCCTATATTTGTAGATATAGATCCGAAAACTTTTAATATAGATGTTAGTAAAATAGAGAGTGTAATAACACATAAAACCAAGGCGATAGTATCAGTAGATTTATATGGCCAGCCAGCGGACTACGACGAGTTGAGAAAAATCGCACACAAGCATAAATTAAAAATAATAGAAGATTCTTGTCAGTCGGTAGGCGCCGAATACAAGAACAAGAAAACCGGTTCATTAGGGGATATGGGTTGTTTTTCTCTTTATGCTACGAAAAACATTATGTGTGGCGAGGGTGGTATAGTTACGACTAATAACCTAGAGTATGCAAAAAAAATAAGAAGTTTTCGTCAGCACGGCATGACTGAAGTATACGAATACGATCACCTAGGCTTTAATTATAGAATGTCAGATTTGCATGCAGCTATAGCTGTAGAGCAAGTTAAAAAAATAGATATGTTTAATCGCAAAAGGCTGAGTAATGCACTTCATTTCAATAAAGGCTTGAAGGGTATTACTGGTATAGATTTGCCAATAATCAAAGAAGATAGAACCCACGCATTTCATCAATATACTATTCGCATCAATCAAAAATCGAATCTAGGTAGAGATCAAATACTAAAAAAAATTAGATCAAACGGAATAGGGGCAGGGGTTTATTACCCAAAGCCATTACATATTTACCCTCACATATCTAAGCTTGGCTATAAAATTGGGGACTTTCCAAATGCAGAACAAGCCTCTCGTGAAGTTATATCTATACCGGTTCATCCCGATCTGACGGCGGAGGATATAAGGCACATAGTAAAAACAATCAAGGATATCAATGAGTAAAAGTACCAATAAAACACGAGTTGCTGTTATAGGTGCCGGCAATATGGGTAAAAACCATTTACGCAACTACTTTTTACTGCCCGAAGTAGAATTAGTTGGCTTGGCGGACATAGATCCAAGCGCCGAAGCACTAGCCAGTGAATATGGCGCGCAGTTTTTTACAAGCTATACTGCGATGCTCGATAGCCTAAAGCCTGATGCTGTTTCAATTGTTGTTCCAACGCCCTTGCATGCGGAGGTTGCTACTGAGGTAATGTCTCGCGGTATTCACTGTATGTTGGAAAAGCCCATAGCCAGCAGCGTCGCGGAAGCAAATGAGCTTATTAAGCTAGCTGATGACAATAAAGTCATTTTTACTGTAGGGCATATCGAGCACTATAATCCACTCGTAGTAGAGCTCAAAAGTATTATCAAGGCAGGTACTCTGGGGGATATTACGTCGATAGTGTGTAAGCGTGTAGGCGGCTTCCCCGAAGTAGAGCCTAAGTCTGATGTGATTATTGATCTGGCAGTACACGATATTGGCTTAATCAGTTTTTTACTTGAAAAACAGCCACAGAAAATCTATAGCCACGGATCACGCACACACCATTCAAATGCTATAGATTCAGCAGAGATTTTGATGGACTATGGCGATGCGTCCGGGTTTATTCAGTCAAATTGGTTGACCCCCGTCAAAATAAGGACAATAGCAATTACTGGTTCGGGAGGCTACGTAGAGGGTAACTATATCACGCAAGAACTTGAGCTGTATGAACATAATATGGATGATTACAAAAATGAAGGTTTTTCAAAATTTGTTAAAAAAATGGGCGATGCTAAAAAGCGGGTGGTAAAAGTTGATTTCAAAGAGCCGCTTGCGATCGAGCTAAAATCCTTTATTGCAAAGATTAATGGTGATGAAACTCGCTATCTAGTTGATGCGGCTTCTGCCAGAGACGCTCTTGATCTGGCCCTAAGGTCTCTCAATAACTCTCAAGCAGGATGATATATCCTAAGATCGTTTTTCCTCTATTACGTCCATGACTAGTGCGGTTAAGAGTAGTTGAACGCCCAAAATTATGGGAAGAACAGATAACATAATAGTACCCGAGGTAGGGGAGGTAGAATAGATCGTCCTTTCTGCTATTATCCATATTCCCCCAAAAGTGCCCGCTGCAAGTAAGACTAATCCGGTAAATAAGAAGAGTGCGATAGGATGAAAACCATACAGGACGTATTTATAGTATATTCTTTGCCAAAACCCTATAAATAAACATTTCAAAACCCTCATTGTAGTTGAAAATAAATTAATAGTTGAGGTTTCGGCGTCGTATAGAGCAGGGATTGCAATGTCGCCAATTTTGGCGTCTATTATTGAAAGACCAATTAATATTGTATTTTCAAATTCATAACGACTGCCAATAATATGCCAAGGCATACGCTTTATCACGTCCTGAGTGTATATTACATATCCATTTTGAGTATCAAATATACTGTAATAGCCGGTTGCAAACTTTGTAAGAATAGTAACTATAATATTGCCAAACCTACGGTGCTTGGGCATTGTTTTAAGGGCTTCGAAATGCATAAATCGATTAGCCTTAATGAAGTCTAACCCTCTTTTTTCCATACTATCAAGCATAGGCACGAGGTACTTTGGGTCCATCTGTGCATCACCCGCCATTACCGCAACGCGGTCACATCCAAGGTCGGCCGCTTTCTTTAATCCATGAGTTAAGCTGTATCCAATTCCTTGATTTATCTTATTGTTGATAATATGTATCCGGCTATCATTTTTTTGTAATTTTTTGATAATTGAAAGTGTATTGTCAGTGCTACAGTCATTTATAACCACAATACAGTCAACGATAGCCGGCATTGTTGATAAGGTCTTTTCAATCAGCTTTTCTTCATTATATGCCGGTACGGCCACTCCTACGGATAGTTTTTTATACATATATATCCTTTCATGATCTTATCTATAATATACTAAAGAGAAGTATTATGAAAAATGTAGTATATTTAACCGCAAAATTACCTGAAAATTATAAAAGAATTATCAATTTTATCTTGGTTGGAGGTTTATTGTTTCTGATTGACTTTTCAGCTTCAATGTTTGCTTTTTATATCGTCGGCCTCTCGGCTGGATGGGCAAGTGCTTTGGGTTTTAGTACTAGCTTTGTGGTGGGATTTACATTGAATAAAAAGGTGGTGTTCAAGCACGAAAACAACAGTAGGCTGAATCTTAGGCAGCAAATAACATTATACTTTTCGTTAGCTATATTTAATTTGCTCATATCTGCATTTGCGGTTGAATATATGGTTGATCAAGGCCTTGTAATCGAAATATCAAAAACAATTGTGGTGATAATAATTGCAATATGGAATTATATTATTCTAAATAGAATTATTTTCCGGCCGATCGATTAAACGGCCAGCAACCCTAATAGGTGTTTATAATGTAATGCAGACCAATATCGTTTAGCCAGGAGATATTTTCTTGTAGCGGAGTAAAGTACTCTTTCAATCTGACAGAGCTATTTGGCGTCTTTATCCAAAATTCAAATGTACCAATCTCTCCCGGCCTAACGGCGCTTTCTACCAGAGTTGCCGCACGAGTTTGAGGTACTGTCCAAGACGGGTCGCTTATAACGCTAGTCCTACTAGTTGGTCTTGATACACCAAGCCTAAAGTTGCCTTGATACCAAGTAACGTTACCAGTATTTTTCAATCTTACTACTGCGTAATACCTTGTATCTTTAGATAAAATTTGGTTATAAAAATTTACCGAACTAGTTTTACTGTTATTTGTATAAAGTGATTGTCCTTGATACTGCCATGAATATTGACCCGTGTTTCTAATATTATAGTGCAGCCCTATGTCTTGGAGCCAAGTCACACCTTCTTGTAGTGGCGTAAAGTACTCTTTGGTATTTATAGCGGTGTTTGGTACTTTTATCCAAAACTCAAATGTACCCGTGCCCTCAGGCTGTACGCTGGCTTCTGTTAGAGTCGCGGGTCTCTTTGCAGTCAACCATGAAGGGTCATATATCGAGCTACTTCTATCGCCAGGCCTAGAGGTTCCAAGCCTGAAGTTACCCTGAGACCAGGCAACATTACCAGTATTTTTTATGCTAATTACGGCATAATACCTGGCTCCAGGTTTCAGAGAGCTATTAATAGAATCAACCGAAGTAGTTTTTGTGTTATCTGTATAAAGTGACTGGCCTTGGTATTGCCAGGAGTACGAAGGGCCGTAGGTGCTACCAAACCAATCGTGATACATTCTCCAAAAATTACGATTGCCATATGCACTGCACGTGTTGCCTGTTCCGTAAAGGTTATTTAAAGCCGAAGCATTGGGCTGGTATGGAGTGTAATTATATAACCCGGCCGTTGATTGGTTTTGTATGTATACATTTGAGCTTCCGCATGCAGCATTAGGGCTCCATTGTATGGAATTCGTTTGAAATGCTTTGTAGCGATATGATGAAGGGTAAGTAGCATATCGCCTGAACTGATAGGCTGCTTTCATGACTTGGTTATAAAAGCCGTAATATTCAGAGTTACATGGTGCGTTGTCTGGGCATCCGAAGCCTGTTGCCGAACGATATTGACCCGCCCAAGGCCAATCATCGGTTACCAGCGACTGCTCTTTTTGAAGCAAAACCAAAAGTACCTTCGGGCTGACATTGTATGAATTAGCTGCATGTTTAATTATACGTGCTGCGCTCCAGCCGCCAGACACAGGGATGCCACCGCCCGAGTCGCTATTATTTACATGGGTAGTAGGGTTTTCAGAGTAATTTTTTAGACATGTGTATTTTGGTCCAGAGTCTTTTGGGTTACTGGATTTGGCATGGTTTGTGGCGCAGGTAGGCATTTTGGCATCCAGAAAGCTTTGGATGCTGCTTGTGGACATTGTATTAGAGTTAAAGAAGATACTGTTGTCCATTATTCTACCCGCTTGCCAGCTACTTCCCGACACAGCCAAAGAGGTACCGCTAAAAACAAATAGTGTTAATAAGCCAGATACTATACCAGCACCTATTAAGAATCTATCAGTTAATTGTGACATTCTTCACTGCCTCCACTTTCTTGCCGCCGTCATAGTAGGTAACTGTTAGATTCCATGGGCCTATAAAAGTAAAATCGTTTTGCGATGCGCTAAAACTGCATTGATTTCCATTGATGGCTACAGACTTACTAACTGGCTTACCTCCGTCATCGGGCCTGTAAAGAAATACACAAGTACCAGTGCCGCTTGTTTTTGCTAGTGCGCGAACCATCCCGTCAGATTGCGATGTGCTAGTAATGCTAACTGACAAAGAGGGGTTAGTTTCTACTTGATCACTTGTTACCGAAGATGAATTATCCGGCAGGCCTTCAGTTGGCTTCTCGCTGTCATCGTCATTTTTGATACTGTTGTCGGTTTCGGTAAATTGTTGGTCATTCTCTATCGATAGCTCGTCCTTTGCGTCCTGATTGTCATAACTTTTGTAGTAGTATCCACCCGCACCAACCCCAATAAGGGCAAGAATAACGACAAATATAATTATTTTACGTCGTTTAGAAGATTTTTTTCTAGATGAAAGTGCCTTCATTTTATGTACCCTTCAGAGAAATTAAATATTTTTGTTTTTATAGGATATTTATACTGGCCATTGTAGCATAAAACAAATAAATTTTCAATGAGGTGGCTACTCTAACGGAGCCTTTATGGATCAGCGGCTATATTCTAGATATTCGCTGCGTTCTGTATACTGGTAACTAACTAACTAAAGACATACAATAGGTTTTATGAAGAAACTATTCCAACATAAATTCCTAGGACTAAATTTTTTCGTCATGATAGCTATTGTTATAGGAATAATTGGTTCTGGACTTTGGTTATATATCGAAGACAGAGAAGCTAATAAAACCGTCATTACATCAAAAACTATCAAGGGCAATAAGGTGCTTGGAGAAGTCGTAGAGGGCGAGAATAATTCTGGCAAAAAAAATAGGCTATCCACCAAAACTCAGTTGGTATATCAGTCAAAGTCAATCAATACCTACAAGAATACATCTACTGCGGCGGTGGTCAGTTGGTCGCAACAAGGTGACTCTGGGGAGCATACGGGCCTTGAAATGCGAGTTCGTGACGGTGACAAATGGTCTGATTGGATGTACACATCTTCAGAACAGGATGACAGGAAAGATGGCACTAAGCCACTCAACAGCGGCATAATATTATCAAAAGATATCAGCAAAGTTCAGTATAGGCTGAGCCTAGACAAATACTCACCCGAGATTAATCTATCTAGCATCAAGGTGGAAGCAATCGACAGCAGTAAGGGGCCATCGATTTCCAATAAAACAACCTGGCAAAAGCTGGGGGATATTTTTGGTATTAATAATAGTGTGAATGCAAGGCTGAAAGGCCCTACGATAAAAAGCAGAGCTGGTTGGGGAAGTCCAGAGCCGAACAGTTCGCCCCGCTGGACCCCCAAATACGAACCCGTAAAGCGTGTCATTGTTCACCACACGGCAGCGACACCTAATGCAGATTCATCGGCTGCAGTTCGTGCTGTTTGGCATTATCATGCAAACAGTAGGGGGTGGGGTGATATCGGATATAATTATTTGGTCGATCAGTCCGGAAACATCTTTCACGGGCGGTACACTAACGCAGAGTACGCCGAGCAAAATAATGTTGATGTAGTTGGTGGACATGCATACGGGAATAACCTCAGAACCGTAGGCATAGCTGCTTTGGGTGATTTTACGAACAGGACCCCGTCTTCAGCATCCATTAGGGCAATAGGGGAAGTGGCGGCATTCAAGGGCGGCCCATATGGCCTGAATCCAAGCAAGGGAACTCGCTTGGTTGGTCATCGTAACGTGCGATCTACATCTTGCCCAGGAGCCAAGTTATACGCAAAGCTAAGTAATATTAGGCGAGTAGCTAATGCATTATATCCTCGTTATTATGTTCCGCCATATGCTTGGAAATATGTTAACCAGTACGTTTACTCGGACGAAAGTAGGCAGACGCAGATAGACCCAAGCACGACTCCTCTTATGTCAGGTAACAAAATATATGTAACTGTTCAGGCGCGAAATATTGGTGCTAAAAAATGGTTTTCAGACGGATTAAACCCCATACGGCTAGCATCGACTAACCCAAAGATGAGAGAAAGCAGTTTCTGCGATAGCGATTCCTGGATAGATTGTACTAGACCAACTGCTGTTGCGGAAAATGGTGT
>JBBTRW010000027.1:0-7961 GCA_038064995.1 Patescibacteria group bacterium
GACCAGATACGTAACCCGGCAACAAATCGTTGTCGATCTATATTTTCGGCTAGTTCAGGATTAAAGCCGTGTAAAGTTGGGCAAACTAGAAACCCCGAAACAAATAGATGCAGAAAGACGACCAGCGGTTCAGGGTTAAAGGCGTGTGCTGTAAATCAGGTGCGCAACCCAGAGACTAATAGATGCCGCAAAAAAACATCTAGCGAAATTGCAGCCAGCGAGATAAAGGACATTGAATCTAAGATACAGGCAGATCACGGTGGTTGGTTGTTAGCTGGAACTGCTGGGGTGGGGTTGGCTGGGTATGGAGTCGCTGAATGGCGTCAAGAAATTACCCTTGGTTTGCGTAGAATTCGGGCTTTGTTAGGAAAAAACCCACCTGACTATTAAAATAGATAGTAATGGATTATCACAAAGAATTAGAATTTGCCAAAAGCATGGCGCACGATGCGGGCAAAATAATGAAGAAGTACTATCGGACAGATCAGGGCGTTGAAATAAAAGCAGATGCTACCCCAGTTACATTGGCTGACAAAGAAATAAATGACATATTAATCGAACGCGTTAAATCAGAGTTTCCAGAATATGGAGTGCTGGGAGAAGAAGATAGCTGGAATCAGGATAGAGAGATATTGTGGGTCTGCGACCCGATTGACGGTACAGTTCCGTATATATTACATGTCCCGACATCGGCGTTTTCACTGGCTTTGGTTGTTGACGGCGCACCAACAGTAGCGGTTATATTCAACCCATGGATAAATGAGTTGTACTGGGCTGTGAAATCTGGTGGGGCACATCGAGATGGTGAGAAAATACATGTATCTAGTAAAGGCTGGAAAGACGGAATAAATGTAGGTAATTCAGGCGACAAGCCAGGAAATCCGATTAGGGAAGCACTATCTAGGGATTTATATAGAGGCGAGGGGGTGGTTGTAAATAATATTCCAGGTTTAGCATATACAGGCAGTACAATTGCGGACGGAGTTATCGAAGGCAAGATATTTACCCATCACACGGCACATGATATTGCCGCCCTAAAGCTGATAATCGAAGAAGCGGGCGGCAAGGTAACCGACATAGAAGGAAACGAGCAGCGATATGACCAAAAAATAAACGGCGCCATAATGAGCAATGGGTTGATCCATCATGAATTGGTGAAAATTGTTGCGGAAGCTATGAAATGAGAATCATTGGCATAGATCCAGGCACAGGCATATTGGGCTTTGGCGTAATCGAGATTAAAAATGACAAAGTTACATTGCTCGACGCTGGTGTGATTACGACCCCTGCACACCCGCCGTTAGAGGAGAGACTACTAGAGATAAATAATAGCCTAGACGAGATAATTGCTGATAATAAACCACATGCTATGTCGATAGAAAAATTGTTCTTTTCTAGTAATGTCACGACTGCAATCAGCGTATCGCACGCGCGGGGGGTGGCAATGTTGGCAGGTAAAAAGGCTGGACTGACGATACATGAATATACGCCAGTTGAGATAAAGATGGCAATTACTAGCTATGGCAAAGCAGATAAAAAACAGGTGCAGGAAATGGTAAAAATATTGCTGAACCTAAAGCATATCCCACAACCAGATGACGCTGCAGATGCATTGGCAACTGCGCTGACACATGCCCAAAGTATGAGATAATATATACATGATTTCGACATTAAATGGCGTTGTGAGCGAAAAACTTGAAGAATTAGTGGTTATTGATGTTGCTGGTGTCGGCTACGGACTGTTGGTATGTGCTGAAGATTACACAAGACTAGCTGTTGGAAAAGACGCAAAAGTATATGTATATGAACATGTTCGCGAGCAAAGCTATGATCTGTTTGGTTTTACAAACCTGACGACAAAGAAATTATTCGAACAGTTGCTAAGCGTAAAAAACGTTGGTCCAAAAGTTGCCTTGGCGGTGTTAGATATTGGTACGAGCGACACAGTTCGATCGGCGATAGCCAGCGGAGACGTCAAGAGATTACAGACCGCAAAAGGTGTAGGCAAGCGAGCCGCTGAACAAATGGTAGTAGAGCTACGAGACAAGGTAGGAGAGGTCGTTGGATCTGGCGCACATAATATAGTTGGGCGCGCAGGCATTGATCAAATGGACGAAGCTTCACAGGCGTTAGTTGCGCTAGGCTACACCGAGGCAGATGCGCTGACGGCATTAGCAAAAGTCGATAAAGAACTGCCATTAGAGCAGCGCGTAAAAGAGGCGTTGAAAGGATAATATGGCAGTCGAAAGAATAATAATGGATCCAGGAAAATCAGATGACGATATACCAGAAGAGTTTGAAATCAAACTGCGACCGCATGATTTTGATAACTATATTGGTCAGGATCGTTTGAAGAAAAATCTTAAACTGGCCATTGCTGCGGCAAAAAAACGTGGTGAACCGCTGGATCATATATTGTTATACGGCCCGCCAGGACTAGGCAAAACCACAATGGCATCTGTTATTGCTAATGAAATGGGCGCGCAAATACGCATTACCTCTGGTCCGGCCATTGAGCGAGCGGGGGACTTGGCTAGTTTACTGACTAGTCTGCAAGACGGCTATATATTGTTTATCGACGAAATTCATCGTCTACATCGATCTGTCGAAGAAGTATTATATAGTGCGATGGAAGATTTCAAGCTGGATATAATGCTGGGCAAAGGTCCGAGTGCCAAGAGTTTGAGGTTGGATGTGCCGAAGTTCACGTTAATTGGTGCAACAACCAGGACTGGCGCGCTGGCGGCGCCACTGCGGGATCGCTTTGGTCATTTGCACCGTCTAGAGTTCTATAAAACAGATGAAATAGCAAAAATTATGCAGCGTACAGCTAATATATTGGATATTAAGATTGATCAAAAAGGTTCAGACATGTTGGCCAAGCGAGCTCGCCTGACACCTAGAATTGCCAACAGGATATTAAAGCGTGTTCGGGATTATGCCGATGTAAATGGTGATGGAATTATTGATACAGAAATTAGTCACAAAGCGTTGGAACTGTTAGAGATCGATGAGTTGGGCTTGGATCCGGTCGACAGGATGTTACTAGCGGCAATAATAGAAAATCACAAAGGTGGTCCGGTTGGTGTAGAAACACTAGCGGCGCTGACCAGCGAAGAACGAGGCACTATTGAAGATTTTATTGAGCCGTATTTGCTGCAAATTGGTCTATTAGAACGCACGCCTCGTGGTAGAAAGGTCACACCAAAAGCATATAGGCACCTAAAGAAACCATCACCAAAAGACAGCAGTAAACAAACGAAACTGATATAGCGATATTGTCCTATGATAATTTCAATGTTCAAACTCGTACTTTTTGGTTAAAACATGCTAAAATTCATTCAACGTATCTACGGATATGCCTCATGAATTGTTAACAAGTTTTATTACAAAAATTATCAACCTTGAATCAATAAAATTATCATAGGACAATATCGAAACATATGAATCAAGATCCTGAACACGACAAGCCCGTTGCCTACGACACCGAAGGTCGGCCACTTTATCATCGACCAAGCCCGCAACCCAACCCCAAAGAAATTCAAAATGTGCATGTCGTAAAAGATACTAATCCGAATATTGAAATTTCTGATGAAGTCATGCGTAAACATCTGGATTCAAAGCAAAAATATCCTAATTTGAACCTTAGTGAAGGTGAATATGTTATTAGTGCTGTAAAGCGTCATCCGTTGGGCCTGATATCTATTTGGTTAAGTGTCGTTGTGGTGTCTGCCGTGATTCTAATGATTCCGCTGGTTTTTCAAAGCGGCGTTATTGGGTTGAACGCAAATGGAGCTCTGTTTGGTTCAGCAATTTTAATAGCCCTGTTGGTCTTGGTGGTTTTAGTTGGTGCTGTGGCGACTATGGTGTACCAAGCTAACAGATTCTTTTTGACAAACGAAAGTGTTATACAGCATATTCAGACGTCGCTTTTTGCTCAGAACGATCAAATTGTTAGCTTGGGTAATATCGAAGATGCTAGCTATAAACAAGTCGGAATATTGCAGATGCTATTTGGTTATGGCTCTATCCGCCTGTCTACGCAAGGCGACGAAACAACCTACAAATATAATTGGGTAATAAATCCAAAAAAACAAATAGATCAGTTGAATAACGCCGTCGAGGCTTTTAAAAACGGTCGTCCGATTGAGGGCTAGTCGTTAGTTCTTTTGTAGATAGCTTCTTTTTCTAGGCTAGTTTTTAACTCGAACCCTTTGCACTGTGTATTCTCGCAGTCTAGGCCACGATACTTTATTGTATATTGCTTGTCACTGCCTACTTGCTGGAAGGCTTTTGGATCAACATACGGCATAGAGTTCTTGTTTAGTACGGACGGATAGTTGCCATTCTTTACAAAATAGCCCCGTTTCAAGCCATAGTAAATCGCATTGATTGAAGTTTTACGCTGTTGATCACGCGAGGCTGCGTCTAAATTATTTTTTTGCAAAACAACTAATGTGCCCACTATTAAAATTAGGACAACTGCCGATATTAGCTCGATAACCGTAAAGCCAGAAGTTCGTCTCATTGCTACTAGTATAGTATAATTAGGATATAAAATATAGGGAGAATGTATGGCAGATAAGGCTAAAAAAACTGATACTAAAGGAGTGGCAAAAATAAACGAAGGTAAGCTAAAAGCACTCGGTCTGGCAGTTGATCAAATCACCAAAGAATTTGGTGAAGGTTCAATCATGAAGCTGGGCGAGGGGCACAGAGCCAACGTTGAGCTAATTCCTGGTGGAAGTTTGAGCCTGGATTTAGCATTAGGTGGGGGCTATCCAAAAGGACGTGTTATCGAGATCTATGGACCTGAAAGCTCTGGTAAAACCACCCTAACCCTACATGCAATTGCAGAAATTCAAAAACAAGGTGGAACGGCTGCTTTTATTGATGCCGAGCACGCACTAGACCCTAGCTATGCGAAAAAATTAGGTGTTGATACCGACAATCTGCTGGTATCTCAGCCAGACAACGGTGAACAAGCACTAGAAATTGCCGAAACATTAGTACGTTCCAATGCAGTAGATTTGATAGTAGTCGATAGCGTTGCGGCGTTGGTACCACAGGCAGAAATAGATGGTGATATGGGTGATTCTCATATGGGCCTTCAAGCTCGTCTGATGAGCCAGGCTTTGCGAAAGTTAACTGGAGTTATAAGTAAGTCAAAAACAACCATCATATTTATCAACCAAATACGTATGAAGATTGGTGTGATGTTTGGTAACCCTGAAACTACAACTGGTGGAAATGCACTGAAGTTTTATTCAAGCGTTCGTTTGGATATTCGTCGAATTGGGCAAATCAAACAAGGCGAAGAAATAATAGGCAACAGAACCAAAGTTAAAGTTGTAAAAAACAAGGTTGCACCGCCATTCCGTGTGGCAGAGTTTGACATCATGTATAACGAAGGAATTTCAAAAACTGGCGACGTGCTGGATCTCGCAGTCGAGAAAGAAATTGTTGGAAAAGCTGGTGCCTGGTTCGACTACAAAGACGCAAAAATTGGCCAAGGTCGCGAAGCAACCAAACTGTACCTAAAAGAAAATCCAAAAGTCCAAGAAGAGATTGAAAAGAAAGTCCGAGAAAAAGTAGCTGCCGAAGAGGAATAAGTATAGTTCTTATGCTTGCAGTTGGTAGCCCATATTACTACAATTGCAATAATGCCCGAGCTAACTGAAAAATATAACCCACCCAAAACTACCAAAGATGAACAGACCTTCAATGTCCTAGGTAAGGTGGTCGCTAGTCATTTAGATCGCAATCCATTTTTAAAAGTTGCCGAATATGATTCTGGGCAATCTTTACATCAATTGGATACAATTTTTCTAGAGGCAACGCCGATGGATATAAATGCTACACTCGAGTTGGCTGAAAAATTTTATCCTGGATTTTATGAAACAATGGTTGAGCCGTTCCTGGATAGGCCCGAACTATCAAGAGAATATGTAGAAAAGATTTTACAGGGCAAGAATATTGGCCTTTTCACTAGCCACGAGAGTTTGTTGGATGTAGTGTTAACTTCGTTAGCATTCAATATTGCGACTTCAAAACAAGAGTCAGTAGAATTTGCGGACCTAATTAGAGAGACTGAGCTGGTAGTGAGTCGAACGATTCTTGGGCTTGATGTTACAAATGGCGATATCACTGTGCCGGCAGCTGAAATGGTTCGTTGTCTAGGTAATTTACATTTTGCTTTTCCTGATTCTAATAGAATCAGGAAAACTGATATAGATAGTAAAGTAATATCATCTAATAATCTTAGAATGACCAGAAAGCTCATCGAAAGATTACGACGAGCAAAATCTGGTGGTCTAACTGCAATTGCGCTACCCGGAACTAGTGATCATCCACTTTTTGATTTGAATGGAAATCTCAGTCAGGTTGTAATTCAAACAGTAAAAGAACCAACCAAAAAGCTTGCTCATAAATTTGACTATGCTTTGCCGGTCGCAGTCGTTATGTCGGGTGATAAACAGTGTTGTATACCAGGTGAAATAACAGAATTACCGAACATTCGTGATGATAATTATGATGAATTTTACGTACATGAGATGATGAGTCGTGTCGCAGGCACGCGTCAGTGGGCTACAGGGGTAAACACTTGCTATAAGCTGTTTGATAGTCGAGATTAAAGTATTATATAGGTATGAAGATAACTAAAATTCAATCGGCAGTAAAAACGGCAGGTAGATACAATATTTTTGTTGACGGAGAGTACAGCTTTTCGCTAGATGAAAATCAGCTTTTAGATCAGAAGCTGGTAGTAGGGCTAGAGATCCAGGATGCTCAATTGGGTCAACTGAAGGACGAGAGCGAATTTGGCAAAGCTTACACCAGAGCTTTGGAGCTAATTATGCGACGTCCGCGCAGTGAAAAGGAAATGCGTGATTATGCACGAAGAAAAAAGTGGTCTGATGAAATTTACCAGAAAGTACTTGCCAGGTTAAAAGACAAAAGCTATGTTGATGATAAAAAATTTGCAGAATTTTGGCTGAAAGCCCGTATTGGCGGAAAGCCCACTAGCAAGCGCAAAATTAGCGCAGAGTTAGCCCAAAAAGGTATCAGCAGAGAAATAGCCGATTCTGTAACGTCTAGCTATTCGAACGAAGACGAGCTGGACACGCTAAAAATTTTGGTAAACAAGAAGCAATCTAAATATCCAGATGAAAAAAAATTTATGGCGTATTTAGCAAGTCAGGGCTATAGGTTTGATCAAATAAAGCAAGTTTTATCTGAAGAAGACTAGCCATTCTTTATCGTATTTGACCCTGCAGGGGGAGCCGAAGGCTTGCGAAATGGATTGACAAAGCCCTCGGCTATAGAAGCTGGTTTGGCTTTTTCGTCCAAACTGGCCGAATTGACAATTATATGAGTATTATTGACTTCGATAATTTGTGATTTATTAATTATTAGATCACTAGTTTGTAGACTTCTGATAAGCGGTCGCTTGACGTATATTTGATGAATTTTAAAATCCATAGGATCTATCGTGTAATCATAAATACGTCCTAGCTTATTCTTGTCGTCGTCAATAACAGGCATATTCAAAAGGTTAAAACCAAGCTTGATTATATCTTTTAGCTTGATCATATCAGAGGTAGCGACAAGTTCGTCTGCACTATCTACAATTAAACCAAGGTTACCTATTTCACGAATGTCGCGTGTTAGCAGCAGCAAGTCTTCTGATTCTAGGCCTTTACCAGATAGGCGATAAGCTACTATGTCCAGGGTTGCGGGATTAATAATTGCTTTTGTGACCTGGGCAATACACCCCCCCGTCTGTAGGCTCATAACAGAAGAGTCTTTTAGCCTTGAAGACAACATTAACATAATTGTATTATATCACTCTGTAAACGGATTTGTGCGTTGCTTGGTAGGCAGCTTTACCGCTGAAGATTGATCGCTAAAGTTTAATTTAGTAACTCTGGGTATAGTTGTATCCTTATCAAAATCTTCAA
>JBBTRW010000028.1:0-10486 GCA_038064995.1 Patescibacteria group bacterium
GCATCGGGGTCTTTAGAGACGTCTATACCGTTTATAGTGGCCGTACCGCTGTCGATTGGACGCAGGGTCTCTATCATCTCAAGCGTAGTGGTCTTGCCGGCACCGTTGGGCCCTAAGATACCGAAGATCTCGCCCTTTTTTACCTCGAAGCTAACGCCAGCTACAGCCTGCTTGTCGCCATAGCGTTTTTTGAGATTATCTACCTTTATCATTACGGTCATTAAAAACCACTATATCTTTTTTTGTGTTATCAGACAACCAAAAAGCCCCGACCTTGGCCGGGGCGTTTTTAGCACCTTTTTGTTTGTCCCTAGCATAACGTATAACGCCAGCTAAGGGCAAGACAAAGGCGTTGTTATTTTTCCTTTTTCTTAAGTGTCAAAAAGCCGTTACGTGGGTTTTCTTGAACTTGGCGGTCATCTGGTAGATCACATGGTTCACCCTTTTCGTTCTTTGGTTTTTTAGCAAAAAAGTAGATTGTGTAGTTTTTGCCACCTCGCAGTTGTACACTTTTGTTGTGTAAATAATAAGTTACACCTTTTGAATTTGTGTGGCTGTAGTTTGCCATAGTCTCTCCTCCTTATAAAATTATCGCTACGAGATTTAGATTAAACCCCCTGGCCACAGATGTCAACACTTTAGAGCACTTTTGCGCGGTTTTTTACGATAAATTTCAGGGTATATAACAGCACTAACCTCAGTAAAATGAACATCACCAGCAAAATCGCAATAAAGACCGAAAATCCGGCGAAATCGGGTGAAATGAGGGGTGAAGCAAAATTGTAATGGTAATTTTCAAGGTGCGGCAAAAAGGCACTTTGTTGGTTAGAAGGAAGCCGTGAAACTGCGTCGGCAACACACGTTACGTAATCGTTACGAAAAGATTCCCTGCCACCGCGAAAACGTGCCCGGCAATCAATTGCCGCTTTTTGATACAGATCACTGTTTGTATTATGAGCATTTGCAGCTTGTTCGACGGCTTTGTCATAATCGCGCTGATAGGTGTTTTGTAAAATTATACCCTTACCCATGTCGCTATTCATATGAGACGTAACATAGTTTTGTAGACGAGTTAGCTGGTCTTTGGTGTCCTTGTCGTTTAGTTTCTTGTCCGCTGACAAAACTGCGTCACGTCGCTCGATCATGCCGATGTTATTTAACCGAAGAAAGGTTGCAGCAATAAAACCGACCAGAATCAAAAGCAGCACCAACTGCCAGGTTTTTGCTTTTTTTAGCCACCACAACATTCGTTTGGCTGTAAAGCGATCTTTTTTTGGCGCCCACCTCTTGTACATAATCATCTATGATTATACACGATGGATAAAACGTGTAAGGATGCCGCGTCTATAAACGGCTGTTTTGTGCAGTCCTATCAACAGTAGCATTGGTGCAATCAAGAAATATATGTTTGTTAAAGCCTGAGCATCAGTCATAAAGGTTAGTAGAGCTGCAAGTAACAACATGGCCACAGTATCACCAACAACCAACATGGTGGCCATTGCAGTAATATAGACGATTCTGTAACCCGGCAACCCATCGGCGGTATCGAATATTCCTCGCGTAGCGGGTAGCATGTAGCCTGTAGTTACAACTTCGTTCGCAACATTGATTCCTGCCACCTGGATTGGAGTGCTGGCAAAGGGTCGAAGCAAGTAAACAATTGAATCCCCTATTACGCTGAACTTTAGAAGCGTACGCCCTTTGTGGCTATCCACAAGCTTGCCATACATATAGGAAATAATAATTGAGGCAAATAATGCAACCGAGCTAAGCACGCCAAGCTGAAGATAGCTAGAATTACTGACAGCACCGAACACAACGACGACTATGAACATATTCCACATAAGACCAGAGGCATTCATGTCTATACCTGCAGCAATTTGGGCTATCATGGGCTTCCAGGCTACCTTGAGATTAAAGTGCTTTAGTGTTAGCTTTTGATGTATCTTGACGGGTTCGCTGGTAAAGAATAGCGGCAGGGCAGAGCCGAGCATCAACACTGCAGCAACGATCATCATTATTATTGGCCCAAAGAACAATGCAACCAGACCACCCAAAATCGGCCCAAGTGCTGTCATGACTCGCTCGATAATTTGCATGATGCCCAGTTCTTTTCCAGAATGCTCAATATGTTTTACCTTAGAAAAATCAACCAAGTAGCAGACATCATATAAAGACCTAGAGAAACCACCAATCGGAACCAGCAAAATTAGAGCGACAATACCCCATACCGGAACCAAGGCCATTAGGCTAGCAGCAAGAACAAACAATAAATTACTGATTAATGTTCCGTGTTTTGGGCCATAACGAGCAACCGTAATGGCTACCAGTGGCGACATCAAGAACCTTGAGCCAAAGTAAATAACATAATACCAAGCAAGCCATTGAACGCCGTAGCCTAGCTGATACAGATATACGATACCAAAGCCACCCATCATTTGCATGGCCATTACGCGAAGCATACGGCTCGAATATAGCTCGGCCATTTCAGAGATGCTAACAGTGCGCCAAAAGTGCGTTCGTCGAATAAAAAGATGTAAGAAATGTTGAATCATGTTTGTTTTTAGTAGTTTACACTAGTTTAACTGATAAAATGGTTTTATGCACATATACTTTTCTGGTATTGGCGGAGTTGGCCTTGGGCCTCTGGCCGAAATAGCCTTGGACGCAGGCTATCAGGTATCTGGCTCTGACGCATCTGACTCGCCCATGTTTCGTCAGCTAAGATCGCGGGGTGCCGAGGTGCATCTAGGTCAAGAAGTGGCTATGATTAATCAGCTGCACTCTCATCAAGCAGTAGACTGGCTGGTGTATACATCTGCCTTGCCTGAAAATCATCCCGAGCTAGAGTTCGCCCGTTCAAATGGCATAAAAACCAGCAAACGTGATGAATTGTTGGCTAGCATTATTAGCGAAAAAAATCTCAAACTCATTGCTGTCAGCGGAACGCACGGAAAAACCACAACAACCGCGATGATTGTATGGCTGTTCCACCAGCTGGGATTGCCTGTTAGCTATTCAATCGGCACATCGATTAGTTTTGGACCCAGTGGAGCATTTGATAAATCTAGTGAATATTTTGTCTACGAGTGTGATGAGTTCGACAGAAACTTTTTGAACTTTCACCCGTATATTAGCCTAATACCGTCGCAAAGTTATGACCATAATGACACCTACCCAACGCAAGCTGATTATGACAAGGCCTTTGACCAATTTAAATCACAAAGCAAAACAGTTGTGACTTGGCAGGATGTAAAAAATGACGGAATTACCCTAGCCGGAGAGCATAACCGCAGCAACGCTGCTTTGGCGGTAGATGCGCTGCAAAAAATTACCGACGAGCCAGCGGATAAGCTGCACAGTCTGATTAATGATTTTCCGGGTACCAGTAGACGATTCGAGAAGCTAGCTGACAATTTATACAGCGACTATGCCCATCATCCTGAAGAGATCTCAGCAACCCTACAGCTGGCTCGTGAGCTTTCAAGCCGCATTGCTGTTGTTTATCAGCCTCATCAAAACATTCGCCAACACCAACTGCAATACACAGACTGCTTTGGGCTAGCAGACAAAGTGTACTGGCTGCCGACCTACCTGAGTCGTGAAGACCCAAGTTTGGAGATTTTAAAACCACAAGATCTAGCAAAGGATCTGCCCGCCGAAAAAGTTATATTCAGCCATTTGGATGAAAATTTAAAGAATGCAATAAATACAGAGATAGCTGAGGGTAAAATGGTTATCCTGATGGGTGCTGGATCAATAGATGATTGGGCGCGAGAGCAATTTATTTCTTAGTTAGACTAGAAACGTCCTGATACTGAGATAGCTTTATATCTGGACGTTTCTTTATTTCACTTAGCAAACGTTTCTTGAAGTCTGTGGTAACCGCAAACTGATCACCTGGCTGGGTCTTGCCCGAGATGCGCACTTCTAGCGCCTGGTCACTGAATGCCCCTAAATTAAACAAGGTCGGCGCTTCGATGATTTTCTTGTGCCATTTTTCGTCTTTTGCCAAAGCTTGCCCAACTTTGTCGATAACCGTTTTTAGCTCGTCTATGTCGGTCTCTGGCGCAACCGAAAGCGTGAAATAAACCTTCGAATAACCCATGGTCTTGTTGATAACGTGAAAGACATTGCCGTTGGAAATGTAATGAACATTACCGGCATCGTCTCGCACAACTGTACTGCGTAGTGTTATGTGCTCGACTTTTCCAATAGCTCCATCAATCTCGACATCGTCCCCCACCCGAAACTGATTTTCGATTATAATAAATGCGCCTGATATAAAATCTTTGATAATAGACTGCGCCCCGAAACCAATAACCGCACCCAAAACTCCGGCACTAGCAAGTAATGGTACTAGGTTCACCTCGGGAAATACAGTTGTGAATATAGCTATTGATGCGCTGAATATAACTATTAGCTTCCAGACAACTATCGATACTCCTATAACAGTATCTTGACGTTTTTTTACGTCTACAAGGGGCTGGTTAGCCCGTACAAAATGACGACCATGGACGGCGCGTCGAATGACTGTTTTGATTATTTGCCCACCTATGTACCCGGCGATAAATGCCACAAAAATAATGCCAAGTATAGGAAAACCGTAGTCCGAGATCCACTGGGCCTGCTGTTTTAATTCATATACAACCATATGCTTTATGATACATGAGGTTCGAGCGTAGAACCAGGCCTAAGGGTTTGCGCCATCACTTGGGGTGGTCTGCTGTTCGGTAATGCCCAGCTGTGGATCGCCCAATATACTCTCGTTAAATGTACTGTACTGTGATAAATCTTTTGCCTCTTTGTCGTATTTACTGAGGAAATCTTTGATAACTTCGTTGTCTATGTCGCCACTGGCTGAAAAATTTTGATTGTTGCCGTCTGTTTGGCGTATTTGCCCTCGTGCAGATTCGTAACCGGGGCGAGATAAATCTAGCTTTGAAGTTCCGCTGGCAAAATAAAGAGTCATACTAATGGCAGTTAAAAGTAGCGCGGCCAAGATAGCTAACAAAATACCAAAAGGCAAACCAAAACGTTGGGCAAGTCTACTAAACAAACGCGTGAACCAATTATCGGGCTTTCTTCCCTGGGCGGCATGCTTTACCTTGTGAACAAGAGCTTTTTTTCGCTCGGCTAGAATTGTCATTGCTGTACCTCATTGTTTAATTTCAAAACATTCACACGGTATTCGCCTATTAAACCAGCTAGGTTTGTTATGCCGTTTGAGACTTTTTGTCTTTCGCTGCGCGCGTCTTCAAGATAGCCGTAGAAATCTGCTGGCTTGTCTTGGCATTTTATCCTTAGAGCTGCACTGACTGAATTGTCATAGCTTTCGTAATCTTCCTTAAAGTTTTCTAAAGCTTGTTGAAAATTTTTGGTTGTATCGATCAACAAGGGGGCAGAATCGTTGTATCCGTTGGAAGTCGTCCTAGTATTTAGTGGGACCATTAGCCTAGATACAATGGTTTCGTAACCTTGTCCGCGATTGACTCTGGTTGCTGCATCGTTATGTTGAATACGTTGTAAAACTGTTTGTGCAGACACGCAGGTTTGCTTTATTATAGATTCTTTTTCTGGGCTAAGATCGGCCGGTTTGGCGTATGAGATTTGGCCAAAAATAAAGACAGCCAAAACAGCCAGGACAACGATTGAGATCTTTTTAAACATATTCCTTATTATACAGTGGCCTAGGGTCATATGCTAGCAAAGCTTATACGTCTACTCTGCCCTCGGATTTATTGTTGTCTTTGGAGTTTCTTTTGGCAACTTGATGCAGGTCTTCGTGCGTGTCGAATTCATCATTAATCTTGCGCCCCAGCAATGCCTCAATGACATCTTCTAGACTTAGAACGCCAACAGTTTCTCGCAGTTCATTAACGACTATGAATAAGTGGTGGTGCGTACGTAAAAATGCCGCCAAGGCGTGATCTAAAGTTTGGTCTTGATTAACATAGTATACTTTTGCCTCCATGGCCTTCTCTGCGGTAACAGAGCGCTTTTTATCCAGGGTCAGCATGTCTTGAACATGCAAAATACCAACCACATGGTCAATGTTACGATTGATAACCGGAAAGCGACTGTGGCCGGTTTTATGCAAGTCATCTAACACCAGCGGGCCGAGTAGCTCTTTTTTATCGATACTGTTGATTGCAGCCTTGGGGGTCATCACCTCTTTAACCGGTTTTTGCTGAAAGCTCATCGCATGCGAAAGCAAATATCTTTCTTCTTGGCTGAGGATGTCACCCGATTGCTCTACAAGGTGCACCAACTCTTCTTTTGAATTGATGTTAAATTTGTCTTTCTGGTAAGAGCTAGGGATTCGCAAAAATCTTAAAACTGGGTGTATTTTTTCAATGACTTGCAAAAATTTATATTCGTATTTATCATACATTTTTTGAATAATACTGGCGACTATACCCCAGCGGGCTACTGCACTAGAGAAAACTAGAATTACAAGACTGGCCAGTCCACCCCAGAACCAATCCAAGAACCCGACAGTCAGTATTATTAATATCACGCTCAGGGCGGTGTCTTTGATAAATTGTAATGTGGTTAGATCTTGAATCATACCGTCCCGGCGTAGGTTATATTTAGCTTGCTCGTCTTTTGTCTTTGCCCTACGCTTTAGCTCGTAACTGGTCATATTTGTTGGCTGTATGCGTACTGCGCGCACAATAACCAACAATATAAACAGCATTGCTTCGACTAATAAAAAGATTGATACTTCCGTATTCATTAGGTACATTATAGCTTATTTTAGTGGTATTATTGATACTAGTCATTAAGGAGGATTATGGATAGGACTCGTTGGATTATATTTGCTGTTATATGTTTTGTGCTGCTAGGAACCCTAGTTCTAAACAAAAAAAGTGACGAGGTGAAGGTTGACAATATCAACCCTGCAAAAGTCATAACAGCCGACAAGAAAGGGACTGAAGTACCTGATCATATTTTTGGTACAACAGCCAAAAAGGTCGTGCTGATTGAATATGGAGATTTCCAATGTCCTGGTTGTGCTGGCCTGCACCCAACCTTGAAACCGATCAAAGAGAAATACAAAAACCAGCTGACATTTGTATTTAGAAACTTTCCCCTAACATCGATACATCCGAATGCCCTAGCTGCATCAACCGCAGCAGAAGCAGCTGGATTGCAAGATAAATGGTGGCAATATCACGATAAATTATATGAAAATCAAAGCGAATGGTCAGAGGCGGATGCCACCGAAAGGCTGAACATTTTCACAGAGTACGCCAAAGATCTTGGGTTAAACATTGCTACATTCAAAAAAGATCTGGAAGCAAAAAAAATATCTCAAAAGATTGCTCGCGACCAAGCGTTGGGTAAAAAGATTGGTGCAACCTCTACCCCAACCATAGTTCTAGATGGTAAAATATTGTCGCAAGACAATTGGGAGACATCTGAAAAGCTAGAGGCTGTGTTAGTACAAGCCATCAAGGACAGCGGACAAAAGTTACCTGAATAAAAAATACGTTAATCAAAAAACCCCGCTACAACGCGGGGTTTATTCTTTAGTGTGCAATATACATTTGCCACTGCGCCGGCTCGATGATCACTGGGATCTTCTTTGCGCGGCTCGGTACTTTATTGATGTCAATTGGCATCTGTTAAAGCTCCTTTGTGTTATGTGCTCGTTTCCGCCATATTCGACCAAGTTGCACCTGGGTCTTATGTAAGTTTGGCGCGAAACGCAAATTTAAGACTAACACAAATAGAATTGGCTAGTCAAATACTTTTAACATTTTTAGAATATTTTACGCTTTCGCCCCAGGGCGAAAACCAATATTGACATCAATAGTGTAAATCCAAAAATTGCATAATAAGCCCATGCTTCTTTCTGGAAAGGCAGCGCGATGTTCATACCGTACATACCGTAAAGTACGTTTGGCAGGGTAATCATAACAGTAGCTGCAGTCAATATCTTCATCGAGCGGTTCAGGTTATTACTAGCGATGGTTGCATGTGCGTCGCGTATGCTACCAATGCTTTTTACATAGCTTCTGCAGGCCTCGATAGACTGTTCGGTCGCAAGTGTTAAATCTTCTACGATATCTTCGTCTTGGGCATACAAAGCAATATGCTTGCCTACTAACAAACGGTGCAACATTGCCGACATTGGCTGAAGGCCGGATAGAAAATCGTTCAGCTCGTCCTCTATTGTCACAAAATCTATAAAATCTTGGTTGACAACTTCGTGTGTGCGAAGGCGAGTTCGAATGCCTTTTATACGTTTTCCGATGTTATTGATATAAACGTTATACTGATCGACAATTTGACCCAGCAATTGTAAAAACAGTTTGTTTTTTTGGGTCGTTGAGAAATCTATCTTACCCCCAGTAAACTGTTGCAAACGCGGCGTCGAGTGCATTGAAATCGTAATGATAGCCTTTGGACTAAGAATTATTAACAGCGGAGACGTAGATAGTTCTAGATCATCTTCGACATAAGCATAGCGCAAAAATACATACAATACGTCTCCCTCGCGCTCTATTCGCGGCATCTCCTCGGCATCCAAGGCATCGCTTAGATGCCCGGCGTCTAGGTGGAACTTTTCTACCAAAGAATCTATCTCTTCTGGCGTTGGGTGCTCGACACAAACCCAAGCACCAGCTCGATGCTTGTCGAGAGTCAGCAAGTCATTAGAACGTACGTCTTTGTAAAAATAAGAAATCATATCATAAGCAGTATAGCAGAATCACGAACCCATAAACGATAACAAATTAGTATCATTTATACCCGCAGTTGGTTTATAATAATAACCATGAGTGCTACAAAAATTGCAATTATCGAAGATGATGGCGTGATCCGTCAGATGTACCGAATGAAGTTTGAAGGCGAAGGCTTTGAGGTAGAGACAGCCGAGAATGGTCGTGACGGCGTAGACCTGGTACAGCACATGAAGCCAGATATTATTCTGCTAGATATGCACATGCCCGAAATGGATGGTGCTACAGCTTTGTCAAAAATACGCAATGAGCCATGGGGTAAGGATATACCCGTAATCGTACTGACAAATTTGGGCGAAGAAGAATCACCAAAGAACCTACGGGCATTAGGAATCAAGGGTTACATCGTTAAAGCCGATTTTACGCCACGACAGGTAGTCGCCCGAGTCAAGGACGTGCTGAGCGAATAACGTTCTCAAACAAAGCAGCAACTGTCAACGGCCCTACTCCACCTACTTTTGGTGTGATTGTCAGGTCATCCCTATCGTAAACAGCGTCATCTACATCACCGTAAATTTTATCGTCCTTAATTGAAACCCCAGCATCAACCACGGTAGCCCCCACTGGTATTAGCTCGCTTTTTATCAACCCCGGCTGGCCGGTGGCTGTAACAATAATGTCAGCATTCCTTAGCTCTGCCAACAAATCGTCGCCTTCATCAATGACGCTAACGTTGCGACCGGCACCAAGCCATAACTTATACAGTGGTTGACCGACCAATCTGCCATTTCCGACGATAACAATCTTGCTGTTTTTTGTGTCGATATTATAGCCAGTTAACAACCAGTCGATAGCTGTTGGTGTAGCTGGATAAAAATTTACGTCACTACCCAGGCCATCTACGTCTTTTTCGGGTGCTATTTTTTGCACAATTTCATCGGTCTTGGAGGGATCTTCCAGCGGTAGCTGCACTATTATACCGTGAATATCTTGCCTGCCACTGAGCTGGCTGATTTTATCAGAAACTTCAGCCTGGCTGACCTGATGCTCTTCGACATCGACCAAAATGTCTTTGCCATAATCTTTTTTTAGGCGAATATAGGTGTTAGAAGCTGCGTCTTTTTTAGCGACAACAATCGCCAGCCTAGGATAAATATGATCGGCCTGACGAAGGGCACGCACTTGTTTTGCCTGGCGTTCTTTTATATACGACGTCATTTCGGCGCCATTTAGTAATCTCATGGTTACATAAATTATACTTGAAATACTGATTTAAGTGCTATAATTACTTTGGATTAATAAGCATAAGGTTCTTTAGCGAGGAGGGATCAAAGATCATGCAAGACTATAATACATACACAACAACCACTACGACTAATAGTGACCCGGCGGCACTGGCGGCAATAAGCGCATTTTTTATGGCTTATTTCGTTTTTGTAATAATTATATATTTAGTATTCTCATTTATATTATCGAAAGTATTCGTAAAAGCAGACAAGCCAGCATGGGCAGCATTTGTACCTATATATAATGGCTGGGTATTGTTCGAAATAGGTGGCAAGCCAGGCTGGTGGGTGCTGTCGTCTTTCATACCGTTCGCAGGACCGTTAATAGCTTTTGTCCTGTACATAATGGTATCGCTAGAAATCGCCAAAAAATTCGGCAAGAGTTCTACGTTCGGAATCCTCGGACTATGGCTATTCTCTATAATCGGATATGCAATGTTGGCATTTGATGATTCTAAATATGACGCTGGGGGCAGTTCAGTCGCAGCAAAATCTATCCCAAGCCAGCCA
>JBBTRW010000029.1:0-4792 GCA_038064995.1 Patescibacteria group bacterium
AATTTGGGCAAAAAAATAACCCCTCGCGGGGAGGCGTTAAGTGTTGTTGTGGAGGAGCTCGTAGAGCGAAAACACCTTTTTGTTTTGTGATGTTTTTGTTTTAGTTCTTTCGCTTGCAACCAATTTATATCAATTCGACTTTTAGCACAAGAGTTTTTGCAGAAAAAACAACATTTTATGAACATATAATATGTATAGTAGTAGGTATGAAACTGGCGATTGCGCAATTTCCTAAAAACAAAGTGGGCGAACAGGTAATTATTTTTGTCTACGCATTGGCGGCCGTAATAATTTTAATGGTTATATCTCAGCTGGTGACAATTGAAAAGTTGCTGCCGATAATGGACGGCTATCAGCTACCTGGTGGCTCCTCCACTGTTAAAGTGCTTGTTTTTACCATGGCCATTAGTGGTGTTTTTGCTCTCCCCTTTTTGCTAAGAATGAGGTTGAGCCCACTGTTTCGCATTATCAGTGCGATACTATTTAATATATACAGTCTGATTTGGCTGGTATTGGGAATATGGGTTACTTTGAACAATCCTCCACTGTCTGGTACGGGTATATTCGGTAGCTTGCTGGCATCGATTCCGGATAGTGCAGTTTTACCACTAGGCATAGCACTGACGAGCTGCAGTATGCTAGCGACAATCTTGCTGCGGGCTGACCTAAAATTCAAGAATTGATTTATTCAGGTACAAAAACATGCGCTAACTGGATGGCCACGGTTACAGCAATGACACCTATCAACAGCATAATAGGCTGCCAGTTCAGTAACTTTGCTTTTGAAGAACTTTCGTGAATTTCAGGAATAATATCGCTCATGGCGATGTATAGCAAGAAGCCGGCGCTAAGACCTATTAGAACCCCTAGTGGCAGTTGAGATTCGCTGCCCAGCGCAAAGGTAATAACGGCCATGACCAAAGTCGTCAGCGCGCTCAGCACGTTTACTAGCAATACTTTGCCACGACTCATGCCCTTGTGAAGTAGAATTGCAAAGTCGCCAATTTCTTGCGGTATTTCGTGCGCGGCGACTGCTAGTGTGGTTATGATACCAGTAGGAATGCTAACTAAAAACGCGGCGGCGATTACTACGCCGTCTAGCGCATTGTGCACTATGTCACCAACTATGACTAGGCTTTTACTAGGGTCTTGGCCTTCGTGCTGGTGGTGATGGTGAAACCAGTGTAAAAATCTCTCGGCATAAAAGAATAGCAGTATGCCGGCCATCGTTGACATAAATACTGTTTGAGGTTCTGCGATTTCTACTCCGTCGTGCAGTAGATCTACAAAGACAGCAGCTAGTAGCGCGCCAGCTGCGAAGGGTGTGCCATATTTTGCCAGTTTCTTTGCGGCTTTTTTGCTAGATAGCATTAAAATGCCACCAATCAGTGAAAAAACCCCACCGATTAGCGAGTAAAAAATGATGTGTCCGTAATCTGCCATATTATTCCTTTGTATGTCAATTTATTAGTAAATGCTGTTTAGTTCTGAGGTACATAGCCTCGTAAAGATTTCTTTTGGCGCTCAGCGCGGTGCTGGTGGTGCCTATTCACTGGTATTTGTACTATATCACAAAAAATACGACCAAGGAATAAGTGGTATTATGATGATATGCAAATCAAAAGGCAAATGCTTCGTAAGCGCTTTGTCATAATTCTCTGTATTGTGACCATAGCGGCGATCGTTATTGTTGCTATGTTAAGGTCTGAGAATATCAGTGCGCCCAGAGAATTAGATATTCCGTCTGCTAAGAAGCCTCAGCAGGATAACAAAGAAAAGACCAAGTTTGATAAAACTTTATACTCTGTATCTGACCCGGCTAGTGTGTGGGTAATCGTTAATAAAGCCAATTCTTTGCGGCCAAAGACCTACCAGCCATTTGACCTAGTGAGTGTTGGTGGTTCAGTTTTTAGCAAAAAAATGACCACAAGCTTGCAGGCGATGATGGCTAAGGCAAAGTCTGAAGGCGTAACCTTGCGGGTTATTAGCGGGTATCGCTCTTATGACTATCAGTCCAATCTGTACAGTGCTTATGTGAAGAAAGATGGGCAAGCCGCCGCAGATACTTATAGCGCACGGCCAGGTCACAGCGAGCATCAAACTGGCTTAGCCGCAGACCTGGGTGGGTCGCATGGCTGCAGCCTGGATGTTTGTTTTGGCAAAACGCCAGAAGGTGTTTGGCTTTCTGACAATGCAACTAGCTACGGATTTATTATTCGCTATTTACAGTCTAATCAATCAATTACAGGTTATCAGGCAGAACCATGGCACCTTCGATTTGTGGGCGTTTCATTGGCAAAAGAAATGGAAAAGCAAGGTGTTACCACACTCGAGGAGTTCTTTGGTGTAGACGGCGGCAAGTCGTACATTAATTAGAGTTGTTGTCCGGGCTGTCCGGTCAACTTTGCTGTAACCAGCTCGGTTACCATGTGTATTATATCTCGGCTAATTGTTGCATTTTGTTGGTTGTTTTTTGGGTTTGTATAGATAGCCAGCACCCAAGCTTTGTCTTTGCTTTCTAAGATCGCGACGTCGTGGATGTTGCTTTCTAACCATCCGTATTTGTGGTACACCTTGATTTTTGTAGTCTCGGCAATTGCCGGAATAAAGCTATCGTCATTTGTTTGTCTCATATGTCCAAGTATCAGTTTTGTGTTTGCTTTGTTTACAAGCTCGGCTCTGTAAAGCTTTGTCAGTAGTTTGCTCATATCTTTTGCAGAAATCAAGTTATCGGTGTAGTTATATGTATCAAGCTCTAATTGCTTGGCATAGGCTTCCACTTTTTCCTGACCAAAATTTTGATTCAAGGTTTTCCATGACTGGTTGTTGCTTTGGTTAATCATCTGCTGCAGGTGCCAAGATACCAAAGAGCCATTTATATAGTCATCTAGGCTAAGGTTCCCAGCTTCGACTTCGCTCATTGTCAGGGCTGCTGTTAAAAGTTTGGTGGTGCTTGCTGCCGTGTAAGTTGATCCATAGCCCAAGTGTGCCGCTTCGTTGGTTTTTGTGTCGACTATGCTAACACTAATGTTATAGTCTGGATGAGTACTAATAATCTTTGTAATCGGCGCTTTGATTGACTGTATGGCCGAAACTTTCTTTGGTTCTGCAGCTGGCGTAAATAATATCATTCCATATACGACGCTAAAAGCCGCAAGCAGCAATAATGTCAGCACCAAAAAGGGTCGACGACGACGCTTTTTCCTGACGGCGGCTTTTGGTCTATTCCAGCCGCTGTTGCGGTGGCTAGTATAGACAGTGTCTTTTTCCCTATTCATCTATGTCAATAATACCAGACAATACAATAAAACCCTTTCGGGTTAGCTGAAAAATTGCATTTTTATAGTGAATGGTGGTAGCATAATAAACATAAACAGGAACAATAATGGATCAGTCAACAGAACCGACACCATCGCAGCAGCCTTCTTCGTTTGACAAAATTGGATATCCAAAAACAGCTAAATCTGGCAAAAAAAAAGTATTGCTTGGCCTGGCGGGATTTTTGTCAGTTTTTCTTGTGGCAGGTGCCACCTATTCTGTATTAACTGTGACTATAGGCCAAAAAGCTAGTACTGACACAAAGCTAGCACCTGTCGAAAAAGTCGAAACACTTGGAACCATTGATGCCGATGTTCAGTCTATCGTTGAGGACGAGCAAGTTTACGAAGAAGAATCTAGCGATGCTCAATCTCAGTCAGTTATAGATGACGTCAATTCTACTAAAGACCTAGAGGGTGAATATGCGGACTCTTAAATCCTTTGCCCAAAGATATTTGCTTTACATATGCGTATTTAGCGTTACATTTGTGCCTATTAACGTTTTGGCAATCGAGGGGTCTTCAACCGAGGCCGTTGAAAAAAAGAAGCAGTCACTGGCACAAACTGAGGTAAGAAAACGTGCGACAAAAGAGAAATGTCAATCGCTAGATAAAATATCTGCAAGAATTACCGAACAGCTAAGTCAGCGTACATCAAAGGTAGAAGAAAAAAGAGCAGAAATTACTGCCAAGTTCAACTCGCGTCAAGATGAGCGCGAAGCAGAATTGGCTAAAAAACGTGCCGAGTGGGATGAAAAACGCAAAGAAAACTTTGATAAACTGCGTGCCAGGGCAGAAACTGACGCTCAAAAAGAGGCAGTCGAGGCCTATGTTATTGCCATGACTGATGCAATTAAAGAACGCAGAGATGCTAATGATGCCGCATTTAAAACTTTTCAGACAGACCTAGGCGCGATAAAGTCTACATTCTCGCAGTCTGTCCAAAAGAATATGACTGCAACTTCGGGAGCTATCAGCCAGGCAGTTACAAATGCAAAGTCGGCGTGTGAGAGCGGTCAAGATGTCAGCACTGTCCTGCAAGATCTCAAGAATGCAATATCGACTGCGCGAGATCAGGCAAAGTCTAACCGGGAAGGCATAAGTAAGAGTGAGCTATTCAAGTCGGTGGTCCAAAAGCGTAATGACGCAATTAAGGCTAATTCCGAGGCCTTCAAACTAGCAACCGAGGAAGCCAGGAGCCAACTAAAAGCTGCATTTAATCTGTAGCGATTGGCTTATTCGTAATCATGAAGCGAATCAATAAAGAATACCTTCAAAGTGCCATGTTCGGCTTTAGCGACGCACTTATCTCGACTACTGGTGTTATTGTTGGCATCAGTGCAGGAACAAACAACAAGCAGATAGTTATCTTAGCAGGGGTCGTGACAATAATGGTAGAAGCAATATCTATGGGTTCAGGTCAGTACCTTAGCCTTAAGTCATCTCGCGAACTTGCCCGTGACTACAGCTCAAGA
>JBBTRW010000030.1:0-5544 GCA_038064995.1 Patescibacteria group bacterium
AGGCCTGAGTAGTACAACCTGGCGTGTCGTCTTTCGGATAAAAATACAGTACCAGCCAGCTGCCTGCATAATCTTTTAGGCTATGGTTTTTGCCTTCTTCGTCAGTTAACAAAAAATCTGGCGCTGGGTACGGAGTCTCGATCATTGTCATAACTCTAGTATAACACTTTGAAAAACTGTGATTTTCTGATAGGATGGTACAAGCACACAACGGGGTGTGGCGCAGTTGATAGCGCGTCCGGTTTGGGACCGGAAGGTCGTAGGTTTGAGTCCTATCACCCCGACCAATTAAAAATACGACCCTCGCGGTCGTGTTTTTAGTATTCACACTTCGACTAACCCTCTTCGTATAATAAAGAATTATGTCCTTGAGCAATTTTTGTCGCTAACACAAGATGAGTATGATAGTCGGTAAATCGTTTTCGAAATTCTTTTGGAGCCAGCCACTCGATAGTTTCGATTTCTTCGCCGTCGGGCTTGAATGCCACCGAAGAATCGACCGAAGCTTTAAATAAAAAGTAGACACTATCCTTGTGACCATCATGCGGTTGACGATAAGTTACTCCTGCCAGCTGGATATCTTTTTCTTGTAGCTTAATAGCGGTTTCTTCAAAAAGCTCGCGCGCGGCTGCTGCTCGCGGTGATTCAGACTCATCAACCACTCCACCAGGTAGAGACCAATAATGTTTATAGCTGGCTTTAACTACTAGCATTTCACCTTTTTCATTGACAGCAACTACCGCCGCCGCACAAGGCCTAGCTGGTAAACTGTTGTGCCATGCTCGTTTCTCATCCTTAGTGTAGGGTTTTATTGACATGAGTTTATTGTATCCTACTTCGCAAGCTCCGTCCTTTTAATCCTCTAGACCCTAGCCTTTGCTTGACAATATTTTATTTATTTGGTTAAATAAAAATACAATTTGGTCGTTCTGGATGGTTGGTTGGGTTCTCGGAAAATGCACGAGTTTTTATTAACTTGTGCATTTTTAATTTGAAAGGAGAATCACATGACTATACAAGATCTACAAAAATGGGTACAAAAAGATTGGGAAATTAATTCGAAACACACCCCAACTGTCGAGTTCCAGCTTCTATATATCATAGAAGAATTTGGTGAGGTTGCAGAAGTACTAAGAAAAATAAAAGGTGCAAAAGATAGAAAAAATATTACCATTGACCTCGGCTCTGAATTTGCCGATCTATTAATAGCTATAGTGACTTTGGCAAACTGTTTTGAAATTGATCTGAATTCAGAAATAGAGCTGTTTCAATGTCGAATTACAGAGCGTCACAAACAAGGATATTAGAAATGGAAAATAAGTTTAATACTCAAGAAAATGAAAGAAAGCCCACAGAATTAGAAGTTGGTATGACTGTCGAATTATTACAGTCCGGGGATGTCCTTGACACGTTAACTGTCACAAACATAGCTTCTACAACAGAGATAACACTCCAAAGCGTAGATCTACCGCAACTCGTAGAAGACTTCGCCTCCTTCACTCTTGGTAACACAAGAGTATGGCGAATGCTTTTCGAAGACCCCATGACAGGAAAAAGGTGCTTTAGTGAAAGAGCCCCTGTATACACAATTCACCCAATTATTTAATAGTAAGTAAGTTTGTTTGTGTTTACTTTGTACATTGTATTACTTGGCAAACTCAATCGCTCTAGTTTCGCGAATTACATTGACCTTAATCGTACCTGGATAGTTCATAGTACTCTCGATCTTTGTGGCGATATCGCGGGCTAGCTTTATGCTAGATAGGTCATCAATTTTTTCAGGGCGTACGATTACACGGACTTCACGACCGGCAGAGATCGCATAGGCTTTGTCGATACCGTCAAAGCTAGTTGCAACGTTCTCGAGATCTTTCATACGCTCGACAAAGTTCTCGGCGCTAATATTACGCGCACCAGGACGGGCAGCACTCATAGCGTCAACTATACGCACTACTACAGCTTCTGGCGTGGTGGCCTCGATGTCGTCATGGTGAGCTTTGATAGCGTGGGCAATCTCTTTGCTTAGGCCGTATTTTTCAGCTAGGTCGGCACCGATGTGGTGATGCTTGCCTTCGATGCGATGCGAGACAGCTTTGCCGATGTCATGTAGCAATGTCGCAGTTTTGACTGTGCGTACATCTGCGCCAATTTCCTCGGCTATCATACCGGCAATTTGTGTCATTTCGGTCGAGTGCTTTAGTACATTTTGGCCATAACTAGTACGAAATTTTAGCTCACCTAGTAAACGTAGCAGCTCTTTTGGTATGCCAACAACTCCAACTTCACGTGCTGCGTCTTCACCTGCACGATCAACTTCTTTGTCAATTTGCTTTTTGGCTTTTTCAACGACCTCTTCGATACGGGCTGGATGCACACGACCATCTTTCATCAACATTTCTAGCGTTAGACGTGCAACCTGTCTACGGACTGGGTCAAAACTAGACAGCACAACCATACCAGGTGTGTCGTCTACCAAAATATCAACACCTGTCGCACGTTGGATCGCCTGGATGTTGCGACCTTCCTTGCCGATTATGCGACCCTTCATATCATCGTCAGTTAGCTTTATTGCGGTAACCGTTCGCTCGGCTGTTACTTCACTAGCCATACGTTCCATCGCGCTCAAAATTGCTACTTGTCCGCGCTCTTCGGCGTCAGCTTCGGCATCACGCTGCAATTTCACAATTAGGCCTTTGAGGTCTTCTTTAATGTCGCGCTCAGTCATCTTAAGTAAATGCTCGCTAGCCTCTTTTTTAGACAGCTTGGCAATTTTCTCTAGCTTGTCCTGTTGTTTAGTTCGGATTTCACGAATCTCGTTTTTTAGACTATCAACTTCGTCCTCGGACTTTCGCAGCTTTTCACTTCGCTTGTCTAGTTCATCTAGCTTTTTGTCCAAGCTATTTTCGCGCTCGATCGCACGATCTTCAGATCGTTTTTGCTCTTTTCGTAGTGCGTTGATTTCCTTGGTTGCATCATCTGTAACTTTTAATGCTTCGTCCTTTGCTTTCAATACAATATCGCTAGCCTTGTTCTTTGCATCAGCAATAGCTTTGTCGGCTTTTTTCGAGGCGTTTTTATTACTAGACTGGCTGTACGCAAAGTAACCTCCCGCTCCAATTGTTGCACCAATTAGCGCAAATAGAATTTCTAAAATATACATATCAACATCTCCCTTCTTGTTCCATCAGGGATACGCGCATGCAAAAAAACTAAAGATCGGTCGTCTTAGAAGTGAAAATCCAGAATATTATCGGTTATCATTTGACTCGCAGTTTCTCGCATTTTGCGCACCTACAGGAACTTATTTTCATGAATTACTAACAATATTATTGTAGTACTTTTTATGGTACTTGTGCAAGACGAATTCTGCTCATTGATCGAGATATTCGCCAAGTTTATGAAAACGACTTTTCCAAGACTTCATGGCTTGAGGTGAAGCACAGCTTAAGTGTGCTCCGCCATTGATAAGTTCTACCTCCATATTTGGAAATTTGGCGAATAGTTCTTGCCAATTTTCACCTTGGCTCATGACGTCCCCACGAAAAGCCGTGAGATGCCCGTGGGTATCTGGCGGCATGAATCTGACTGCCTCTCCTGCAATACCACTAGTTAGCTCGGGCATTGCAGCAAGATGATTTACCCACCTTTTTGGTTTAACACTAAATGTATTTGGATAGTGTTGTAGCGTACGAAACGGAAAATCTAGAATATGACGTATAGTTTTAAGTTCAGACATTGGCATTAATGCGTGCTTGCCTAGATTACCCACAGTCAACCCTTTTGGATAGCAGGGTACTACATAATCACCATAAACAACTTCTCGTCCATCTTCTTTGGCTAAAGCGGTGAGAAGCAAACCAATCATAGCTGCCCGCGAAACTCCTGTAACAATCAGTTTTCCGGGATCGCGATTGTGCCTCATGGCAGTGAGCTCATTTATTTTTAGTTGGTTGTGGGCACTTTTTCCTATATGTGGCTTGAGTTCTAGGTTGCGCTCGGCACTGATGAGATCTACTGGAAAACCGAGTTTTGCAAGAGCTAGAGCCATATGGGTATTGTAGCCAGCCGGCTCTGTTAGCCACGGTACGGTCATGGTTACTGCGATATCGGTTGAGCGGGAATGTGGATTGAAAGATTTTACGGTGTATTCGAGGCCATCGGTCATAAATATTTGACGAGCAACCATTCTACCTAAATCGTCATTGATCTCACCGAGCTCGCGAACTTTTTTTATGCTATTTTTCTCATAATCTTTTGGCAACAAAAAAGCCCCGACATAGCGAGGCTCAGGGCTGTCCAGCGCAGCCACTGCTTCTTGGGCAGTTGCAATACTCATAACTACAAAAAATAATAAAACAGCCTGGCTATTTTGTAAAGGTAATGATTATTTTTTTGGCTGTGTAATATGAGGTGGCATGCCGTATTCGGGTAGTACTATGGCATCGACTTTATTACTGGCCAAACGCTCTATACCCACTTTCAGCCAGTCGCCTCCAACCTCACCAACAATTGGCACAGCAAGGCTGTCGGCAAGCGCGTTGAAGACCGTTATGCCAATTCTTAGGCCAGTAAAACTACCAGGACCTCGGAATATAACTAGTCCTTTTATGTCTTCAAATTTACAGTTATTTTCAGCAAGAAAAGTCTCTAGCTGCTCAAGCAACTCTAAAGCAAGGCGTCTTTCAGCCAGCCAGTTTTTGTCAGCAACTACAGAGCTATCTCGGACAAGAAACATTTTGCACTCTGAAGTTGATGTATCGATTGCTAATATCATAACTGTATTCCCTTAATATCCACCTGTCGCTCGTCATCACTTATAGGTGTAATTCTTATTGTAACGTGATTTTCTGGCAAAATACCCTTGATGCTATCTCCCCATTCAACCACAGTTACGGTGTTTTGAGTGTGCAGCGACTCTTCCAAATCAAAACTAACGAGGCCTGTGTCCTGCAACCGATAGAAATCATAATGATGTAGGCTTTTTTCATTCGCATCGTAGCGACAAAAGATAGTATAGCTAGGGCTTTGGATTGTGTCGGTCACGCCCAAACCTCTGCCTATACCTTTGACCAACGTTGTTTTGCCTGCGCCGACATCACCAATCAGCTCGATTACTGAACTGCTGGACAACTTTTTTGCAAGCCTCTCACCAAGGTTTTGCATTTCTTTTTCGCTAGCTACTGTAAATGTCATGATATTCATTATAGAACACTGGTAAAACACAAGCATTAAGTTTATAATTTATCAGGTAATAAACATGCGAATATCAGACGCGACAATAGAAGAAATACTAAAAAGTGGTGGGAAAATCTCTGAAGATCAGCTGGGTAAGCTGCGAAAAGAGCAAGAATCTACACACCACCCTTTGCAAGATTTGGTTTTGCAACAAGAGGTCATCAGCGACAAAGAGCTAACTCAGCTATTCGCAAAATATGCGGGCTTCGAGTTCGTAGATCTGGATCCGACTAAAATATCATCAGAGACGCTGGGTCTTATTCCAGAGCGTATAGCCAAGCAATATAACGTTGTGGTATTCGCAGTCAA
>JBBTRW010000031.1:0-7512 GCA_038064995.1 Patescibacteria group bacterium
TAAGCCATTTTTTCCATCGCCATAAACACACTCGGTACCACATGAACAAAACCAGCTAACATACTATCAGTTGGTTTTTCGTTGCTGTAGATTGGTATATGCCTTGAAAATGCCACACCCATTTCGAATGCTGCGCTGGTGCCGACGTAGCCGTTGGGGCAGTGAAGCCACATGAAATCTGATTGGTACAGTGCAGTTAAATGATGTTTTTCAACTTCCATCACAGACAAATTTTTCTCGGCAATGTCGCGGACGAATTCTGTTTGGTTATCGATCAAGTCTAAACGATGAGGTGATAGTATCTGTACACCGTTGCTGGCAAGTTCGCGGTACAGTCGCTGTAAGGTTTCAAAGTCGCGGTGGTACGAACCAGACAACACACATCGCAGCACCATAACTAGAACTGATTTTTAGAATAATATTGGGTTTGCTCGACAAAACTATGTTTGCCCAGACCCACCTGTCGCTCCATCTCGAAACTATCATATTTCTTGTCTAGTTTATCTATCTCGTCTTGAGTTAGCCATTCATTGCGGCCGCCTTCGAACTGATCTGACATTTTACCAGTTGTTTCGCTGGCGTGCAGCACATGAAATATCTTGTCCTCGATAATATCACCAGATTCTTTGGAAACTACATGTTCGTGATAAACCCCACGATATGTTAGTTCTGCCTTCAGTTTAGTTTCCTCCATCAGTTCACGTTGTCCAGCCTGGACAATTGTTTCGCTCCAGCGGATCTTTCCTGTTGGGAATCCGTAAAAGCCATAGTAGGGATGTTTCAATCGCTCTTGTACTAATAATTTCTGCTCGCCATCAATATTTTTTTCAATTACTAATATCACTGCAGATTTTGGCTGACGTTCGATAGTGTTTTGATCGGTATCTAGTTTGTTGGCGTATTCTTTGCCGCTGGTAGTCAGTTTATATTGACCGCGGTCGATCTTTTCAATGTAGCCAATATCGACTAGACGTTGCACGTGGAATTTGAAATGATCACCATCTAAGCCTGTTGGTTTTTGTAGTTGTGAAAAACTAGCATGCGGAACAAATAATAATTCTCGCAAAATATGAGTTTGAGTTTGGTGAACATTCGCCTCGTGTGACATATCTATAGGGTAACTATAAATTGACACGTTGTCTATGGAAGTGGACTTCCATAGACAACTACTTTAGCGCCGTCCGACCCAAATTCAGCAAATGTTTTTGTCGATATTCGTTAAATGCCTTGTGGTTGGTGCCATGTTTTTTGATAAACGCGCTAATACGTTCGCTACCAATATAGTGAGGAAGCATTACGTAGGTTGCGCCGTGACGATACAATGCAACGGCTTCCTCGTAATTGTCGGCGTGGCAAACAATAATAGTTTTCGGATTAACCCTGTGGGTGTATTTAACCAACTGTTCGTTCGAGCTAAAGTTCGTCATGGTGCTAACGATTAGCTGGGCATTACGAATGCCAATTTCGCGCAGCAGTTCAATGTCAGTTGCATCGCCATATATAAATGGCAAGCGCTGACGTTCTAGCGATTCGATGACTTCGGGGTTATAGTCGATAACAACGTATTTTTTATGCATTTGTTTAAAGGTTCGTACAAATTCGTGCCCCCCCTTTTTATAGCCAAACAAGATTAGCGAATGGTTTGTGGTTTGCGAAACGTCTTCTTCGCGCGTAATGCGTTCTTTGAAAAACTCGAAACGCTGTTCAAGCATTTGCAATATTTGGTTGTCGTATTGCATTAGATATGTCGAGACGGCGATAGTTATGACTGCAACCAACGTTACGATTGCTGCCAGGTCGGCACCAACCATACCCGTACTGGTAGCCAACACGATCAGTATGATTGAAAACTCACTGATTTGTGACAGGTTGATTCCAGCCTTGAAGCTGGTGCGTTTGGTGTATCCGAACATACCCAGCCCAACCATGACAGACAGCGGTTTTAGCAGTATCACAACTGCTGATAGAACTATTGCAGGCAATATAGCATCTGCCAAATTACCGAGGTTTAGGCTCTCGCCTAATGTAATAAAGAATAGAACGATAAAAAAGTCACGCAAAGGCTTCAGGCGTGATGCCATCTCTTGGCTATATGGCAGACCTGCCAAACTGACACCTGCAAACAACGCACCGACTTCGATTGAAAAACCTGCCAGTTCAAATATCGTGGCAACACCGAATCCCCAGGCGATGGTGAATAGAAACAGTAGCTCTTGGCTGCTAGCAAACATTTTAGATAATTTCGGCAGTACTTTTGTGGCGACCAAGAATAGAATGCCCGCCAGTATAATGCCTTTTACAAACAATAGTCCCAGTTCGACTGGTGCAAAACCGTTTTTGCCAGCCGCTACGAACAGCAGTGCAATGGTAGCAATAATATCATCTAGCAAAATTACACCAATAGCAATTTGACCATGCAGACGTGTTTGTTCTTTTTTATCAGACAGAACCTTGACGATAATAATTGTCGAGCTAAAGAACAGTGCCAATCCGATCAGTAGTGCCTCGGTAAAGTTAAATCCAAACGACTGCGTAATAAAAAAGCCGACAGCGCCAACGGTAACTAGCTCGGACAGGGCGATTAGCACAACTACCTTACCCAGTTTTCTAAAAACCCCCGCGTTTAGACCCAAACCAATAATGAACAACAACAGGGTAATGCCAATACTAGAAAATACTTCAAAGCTCTCGTTGCCTTTTGAAATCAGATTAAAAGCAGACGGGCCGATCAATATGCCAGTTAAAATATAGCCAAGTATAAGAGGCTGTTTCAGTCGGTGAACAATCATAGACACCACCGTCACAAAAACGATGATGAGGCTTAGCTGTGCAAATATATCAAGACCGTGCATGTATGTTTTGAAATACCCTCTGTTATTATGCTTATGAGTATGACAGTTTTTATTACCATAGGCAAATGTCTTTTTTATTGATTCTTATGCTTTGAATATACAGCTTAGGTGGGTATAATCAGTTTCAATGAGTGTTCATGAAATTCGAGTGACCGCAAAAAAAGAGTTTGGTGAGCATCGTGCTGATAGTGTTAAGCATGAAGCTTTGCAGGCTGGAATAAAAGGTGTCAACGTCACTGAAGTTAGAGATGTTTATTATGTAGAAGGAATTTCTGAAGATGAAGCTACCGAATTTGCAGATATTGTTACGGATCTAGTTACAGAAGAGGCTACACTGGATGCGCAATGTCGATGGGAAGATGAAACTGTGATTGAAGTCGCACCACTACCTGGGGTTATGAATCCTGCAGTAGAACAAATTATGCAAGCAGCAGAAACAGCAGGTATTTCACCTGCAGCAGTACAAACAGGGATCGAATACTCTATCAAAAAAAACATATCTGCACAATCATTAAATCGTGTAGTTGGGTTGTTGGTGAATCCGACCGTTGAACAAGTACGACAGACTCACCCAACGACATTGGAGATTCATGGCGTAGCTGAAAATGTACAAAACATAGTACTAAGCGGTTTGACTGATCAGGAACTTACCGCATTATCCAAAGAGCGTAAATTGGCGCTTAGTTTACCTGAAATGCAGTCAATACAAAAAGAGGCAAAACGACTAGGCAGGGATCTAACAGACGTTGAGCTAGAATATCTAGCAGCTGCTTGGAGCGAACACTGTTGTCACAAGACCTTTAATGCTGAAATCAAAAATACAGATGGTGAAATAGAAAAACCACTATTTCAACGTATTAAAGATGGCTCAACACCATATTTTGCCGAACGCGAGGTCTTATCGGCATTCCATGACAACTCTGGTGTATGGAGATTTTATGACGGTAAAGCATTGTGCGTGAAACTCGAAACCCACAACAGTCCGATGAATCTTGAGCCATATGGTGGCTCTGCTACAGGTACCGGTGGAGTATTGAGAGATATAGTTGCTACAGGAAAAGGTGCAAAGGTTATTAATTCTCAACATATGCAATTCCTTGCACCACTTGATTATCGACAAAAAGATGTACCACAAGGTTGTTATACCCCAAGATATCTTATAGGTAGGAGTGTAGCTGGTGTGAGTGATTATGGTAATCGAATGGGAGTACCAACAAATGATGTTTCGTTTCATACTCACCCAAACTATCGTGGCAAAGGCTCAATTTTAGTTGGTGCAATGGGAATTATGCCTGAATATAATGCACAGAAGGGTGAGCCAAGCCACGGAGATTTAGTAATCGCAACGGGAGGAAAAACGGGTCGTGACGGATTGCATGGTGCTACTTTTTCATCTGAAAGTGCAGATACAACTACTTCAGACCTACACTCTGGTGCTGTGCAAATCGGCAACGCTATCGAGGAGAAAAAAGTTTTTGATGCTATTTTAGAGGCAAGTGAAAAGGGCTTGATTAAAGCTATGACAGATTGTGGTGCAGCTGGATTTGCATCAGCGGTTGGTGAAATGGGCGAAGATATTGGTGTTAGTATAGATCTAGCAAACGCACCACTAAAATACGAGGGTCTTAGTCCATGGGAAATTTTTCTCAGCGAATCACAAGAGCGAATGGTTCTTGCAATTGACCCACAACACCATGATGAATTAAAGGCAATTTTTAATAAACACGGTTCACATGCCGATGTTTTAGGTGTATTTGGCTCTCCAGATGGCGAAGACCCAAGTTTACATGTAACATATCGCAGTGAAACAGTTGCTCATTTGGATTATGATTTTATAAAGGGAGGTCTACCTGATCAAGCTTTAAGTGCAGAATTTGATCAGCCAAATATTAAGGAAATAAAACCAAAAGACGTCAATTTCATAGATGCACTCAAACTAGTGCTTGCTAATGGAAATGTTTGTTCAACTGAGTCAATTGTTCGTCAATACGATCATGAAGTACAGGGTACTAATGTTCTAAAGCCATTTACAGGCCCTAATGGCGAAAGTCGCAATGACGCTACTATTTTGACGCCTATTCTAGGCAAGCCGTATGGTGTAGTCGAAGCTCATGGGTGTAATCCAGCACTGACTGAATTAGATCCAAGAAATGGTAGTATCTGGTCATATGTTGAGGCTATGAGTAACTTTGTAGCTGTCGGCGGTAATCCAGATGATGCGGTTATAGTTAACAACTATATTTCAGCAACACCAACTCCAAGAGTAATGAGCGCCTTATCTCAGTCGGTTGACGCGTTGATAGAATGTGTGGATGAATTTCATTCACCTATAATTTCAGGTAAAGATAGTTTATCTTCAACCTTTAAATTTCCCAGCGGTGATATTTTAGAAAGTCCATATAATTTGATTATTACAGTTGCAGGAAAAATACCGGACGTTGAAAAGACAGTTAGTAGTGATATCAAATCTCCTGGCTCAACACTAGTACTAATAGGTAAACAAGATCTAGATGCGATGGGTGGGTCGGTTTACTACGAAGAGACCGGAGGAGCGAGTTCCAAAGTCCCAGAAATTGATCTGAAAGAATTTCACAAAACCGCACGTTCTTTACATAAGGCTATTCAGACAGGAAAAGTTTTGGCAGTTCAAGATGTGAGTGAAGGTGGCGTTGTAGCAACCGTAGCGCAAATGACTATCGGTGGAAATTGCGGTGCTTTAGTATATACCGAAGGTGACGATGGGGAGATGTTTAATGAAACTGCTGGTAGCTTTGTGGTTGAAGTAGAGAACGAACAAGTAGCCCAAGAGCTGTTTGGTGAATACAAAGTAATAGGTCACACTCAAGAATCGCGTTCAGACCAGCAAGCAACATTTTCTATCAATCGAGTAAAAGGTCAACATATATCAACAAGCAGTGTTCCTGTTGAAGAATTAAAAAAAGCCTGGCAACAGCCTCTTGGGGAGATATTTGAATGAGTACACGACCAAAAGCATTAGTTTTAGAAGCACCTGGTATCAACTGTAACGAAGAGACAGCCTTTGCAATCGAACAGGCTGGTGGCGACGCAGAGCAAGTACATATTAGTCAGCTACGTTCGGGTGAAAAAAGTATAGCAGATTATGCGATTCTAGCCCTGTCAGGTGGTTTTTCATACGGTGATTCAATACGGTCAGGTGCAATTTTAGGCCTAGAGCTCAGAACTCGTTTTGCAGATGATCTGAATGCATTTGTAGAAAACGAAAAACCAGTTATTGGTATTTGTAATGGTTTTCAAACATTAGTCGAGAGTGGGTTACTACCAGATGGATCTATAACGGCTGACAAAGAAAAGACAGCCTCTTTAATAGGTAACGAAAGAGGAAAATTTGAATGCCGATGGGTGCATTTGGCTGCTGCTAAATCGGCTTGTCGATTTGTAGTACCATCAAGCAGTCCTTTAAGCTTACCAGTAGCGCATGCAGAGGGCAGATTCGTTAGTCCAAAAAAAGCTATTCCACAAGAGCAAACGGTTTTTACGTATACAACCGATACAGATGAAAGTCCAAACTATCCATCAAATCCGAACGGTTCCCCTGACGATATTGCCGGGATTACCGATCCAAATGGCGTAATTCTTGGTATGATGCCTCATCCAGAACGTTTTATTCACAAAAACCAACATCCAAACTGGCGTCAAAAAGCATATGATCGTCCATTTGGGGCAGTTTTGTTTGAAGACTTAGTCAAGTACGCAAAAGACCTATAGGTTTTTTTTAGATTAGCTTCATTAAAGTTGTAAAGCGACAGCTTATATTGTATAGTTATATCATAATGAGTGAAGTAGGCCACGTAAACATCGATTTTGGTGACGATGTATCAAAAATGCTCTATGAAGCAGCAAAACAAACTTACGCCAATAGGCCGGGTGCTGTAAAAGAGCTACATTCTTCATTTTCCGGACTTCGTGCTATAGATCCTGCTTACAAACCTGCCGAATGTTTTGAACTTTTAGGCTCTGACGGTGTGGGAACAAAAGTAGAAATTGCCGAACGCACACAAGATCATTCCAGTGTTGCGCATGATCTTTTTGCAATGGTATGTGACGACGCAGTTGTGCGCGGTGCCGAACCTATAGCAATAAACACAGTACTTGACGTTAATAAACTTGATGAAAACGACCCACTGACAATCGAAGCTCTTCGCGGAATCGCCTATGGCTACGTGGCTGCGGCAAGTCTTGCAAAAGTGGTTGTATTAAACGGCGAGCTAGCTGAACTTGGTGGTCGTGTGGGTGGTTATGGCACATTTAATTACAATTGGGGTGCAACTTTACTTTCATACGCCCATCCAGAAAGAGTACTTGCTGGCGATAAAATAGTGCCAGGTGATATGTTGGTTGGTTTGGCTGAAAAAGGCTTTCGTTCAAATGGCATAACTGATGTAAGAAGAGTATTGAGTGAGGAATTCGGGCCTTTGTGGCACGAGCAAGTGGTAAGCGAACTCGGCGAAGCCTCGCTTGGCCAGCTCGTTCAAAAACCATCTATTATATATAGCAAATTCATTAGTGAGTTAACGGGCGGCTACGATATAGCCAAAAAACCTTTAGCCGAAATAACTGGCGCAGCACACATTACTGGAGGCGGAATACCAAGTAAATTGGGTAGAATGCTAAAACCATC
>JBBTRW010000032.1:0-5069 GCA_038064995.1 Patescibacteria group bacterium
TTAGGCGGAGTGGGTTAAACGCACTGCAACTAGTCTTTGATCAAAGATCTGTCAGCATTGAATATCCGGCCAAAGATTCTGCATACGCCGAAGGCGTGATGGGGCCAATAAATAATCTGAATCCGTTTTTTGCCAGCACCGATGCCGAGATTTCTGCAGGCAAGTTAATTTTTTCTAGCCTGCTTAGCTATGATACAAATGGCAGATTGCAGGGAGAGGTAGCCGAGAGCTACAAGATTGATGCCAGTGGTAAGGTGTATACGGTCAACATTCGGCCCGACGTAAAATGGCACGATGGGAAGCCCCTAACTGCAGACGACATAGTATTTACTATTAACGCAATGAAAAATCCCGCCACAGGCAGTCGCCATTATTCAAGCTGGCAAAGTATTGAGGCCGTTGCCAGTGGCCAATATCAAGTAACATTCACCCTGCCTACCAGCTATGCTCCATTTGCATCTGCCCTGACGTTTCCTATATTGCCTGGCCATATACTGGGTAAAATTCCACCAGAACAACTGCAAGAAAATGATTTTAGTACCAAGCCAGTTGGCAGTGGCCCTTTCAAATTTGTAGACCTGCTAACGATAGATACTAACAAAGACAAAAAGGCCCTTCAGCTAACTAGCAATGACGATTATTGGCAAGGTCAACCTAAATTATCACGCTTTTCGCTGTACGCATATGGCAGCAGGGAAGATTTAGCCAACGCGGTGCAACGCCGTGAAGTGAATGCAGCCAGCGGCGTAAAAGTTGCTGCGATAGGCCTCAAGAACGAAGATGCAGTGCTGAACAACGGGGTCTTCGCGCTTTTAAAAACTGACAGCTTAATCCTAAAGGACGCCAATATCAGAAAAGCCTTGGCGCGTGGTCTTGATCGCCAAAAATTACGAGATCAACTGGGTGGCAAAAGCGTACTAGAGGGCCCTATAATAAACAGCCAAACGCCAGAAGCCAGCAAAGTTACCCAGCTAAGCTATAATTTTGCTACTGCAAACAAAATTTTAGATGCAAGCAAGTGGCTAAAGAACAAGGACGGCATTCGCACAAAGGGTGGACAGGCCTTAGAGCTTCGTGTGGTTGCGGTTGATACCAGTAACTATAGAAAATTGACAAAACTGCTGGTTCAGCAATGGCGCAAATTGGGCATCAAAATGGAAGTGCAATTAATTGATCCCGAGCAAATTCAGCAAATTATTCTGCGTCCGCGGGCATATGACATATTAGTTTACGAGCTTTCCATGGGCGGTGACCCCGATGGTTATGCTTTCTGGCATTCTTCGCAAGCATCCGACTCGGGCTTGAACTTTTCAGATTACGAATCGCCTTCGGCTGACGATGCATTGGTCACCGCCAGGGGGCGTACAGATATTCAATCGCGCGATTCAAAATACGAGACTTTTGCTAAAAATTGGGTAGCTGATGTGCCTGCCATTGCCCTTTATCGTTCCAGCCTTAACTACACCACCACACAAGGCACCAACTCGCTTGCAGATGAGGGCGCGCTAGTAGGGGCTACAGATCGTTATTACAATATTATCGACTGGTCATCCGAACAAGCCAGAACTTATAATACACCGTAAATCTGGTGTCAGATTGTTGGTTCAGAGATTACGCTTGTGGTATGATAATAACCAAATGATAGAGAGGGAAATCTATGAGTAAAATTGCAAGTTACCTTGCTGGCCACTTGCGCGGCGAAGTACTAAGTGGTAACGATGTAAGAAGCACGTTTTCTACTGATGGCAGTATATTAAAAGCCAAGCCTATATTAGCCACCTATCCGTACGACACCAGTGATATACGAAAAATAACCCACTTTGCATGGCAATTGGCAGAAAAAGGGCATGTTCTGCCGCTTACAACGCGTGGCAGCGGTGCCAGCAAAACAGGTGCGGCTATTGGTTCTGGCGCGATAGTTTCACTGCCTACCCACCTAAGCACTATTTTCGAAGTAGACACAAAACAAAAGCTAGTGCGCTTACAGCCAGGTGTGATGGTGGCCGCTTTGCAGCAAACGATGCAAACCCATGGCCTGGAATGGCCCGTAGATGTAGCCAATCCTTCTAGCACGGTCGGCGGTGCCATTGCTAACAATAGCTATGGCGAGCGCGCTGTGAAATTCGGGGATGCCTCTAACTGGATTGACCAGCTAGAAGTAGTTCTAAGCAACGGTGATGTTATACAGACATGTCGTCTTAGCAAGCGTCAGCTTAGCAAAAAGAAGGGGCTTAGCGGGTTTGAGGGCGAAATTTATCGTAAACTGGACGCATTAATTGAAGATAACGAAAAAACCATAGAAAGCTTGGCGCAAAAACATACCTCTGCAGGCTATGCGATAGCCAAGGTCAAGGACCGCCGAGGTAACTTTGACCTTACGCCCCTAATTGCAGGGTCTCAAGGGACTCTAGGTATTATCAGTGAAGCAATACTGAAGCTAGGGGTTTATCATCCACAAAAAGAGGTAGTCGCTGTGACACTGACTTCACTGGATAACGTTGATCAGCTAGTTAGTGCGATCATGAAATTTGTACCAGAGAAGCTAGAATACGTTGATGGCGAAAGCCTGCAGCGCATTGATATTGACGTCAAGGACATACTGCCCGATGACGACCCAGATATAAAGCCAAAGGGTTTGATCTTCATCCAGCTTAGCGAAGTCGGCCGCAAGTCAAAGGTAAAAGCCAAGAAAATTGCAAAAACAATAGAGAAAATGGGTCATTTGACCGCTATTAGTGATGGTGACACCGAATCGGCTGGCGAGATATGGCAGACTTTTCAAAGAATACAGACCGGGCCGTTGTTGTTTAGCGACGACCACAAGTCACCAGTACCAATTTCAGAAGATGCCTTGTTGCCGCCAAGCGAAGTAGTTCATTTCATAGATGCCGCGCACGAACTAGCAAAATCTCATCGTGCCAAGTTTCTTTTTTCATCGCATTTAGGAACAGGTGTAGTCCATGCTCATTCCCTGATGGATCTAAAGAACCTTAGCGATCGCAACAAAGTCAGCAAGCTGACTGAAGAATATTATCAACTGGTCATCAAGCACGATGGCGGCATAGCGGGCGAATACGCTGAAGGCAGGCTAAGGGCGGCCCATAATTCTATACAATTTACTGCCGACGAGCTAGAGCTTTTTGCGCAAATAAAGCAAATATTTGACGTTCACAGTATCTTTAATCCTGGCGTAAAGTTAGTAAACGATAAAGACACCGCAAAGCTAGACGAAGACTTCGATAGCGGGAAATTTGCCGATAACCTACCGAGGTTGTAACAAACTAATTTTTGAGGTAGAATTTATGAAGCCTCAATTTTTGCGCGAGTGGCGGAATTGGTAGACGCGCTAGTCTTAGGAACTAGTGCCTTCGGGCGTGGAGGTTCAAGTCCTCTCTCGCGCACCATTTGAAAACTGTTTGGATTTTCCTTGAAATTCTGAAGGCTGGCACGAAGTGCCACCCAGGGGGTTTTATGGGGGGAATTCAGGGCTACAGGGGCACGAAAGTGCGCCTGTTTGTTTTTTAGAAACAGGTTCAATCCGTCAATTTTGAGGAAAGCCTCTTTTATTGCTACAGGCTTGCCTTCTTTTGCAATTTCACAGAGTGAAGTTGCTTGTTTTATCCATTGTCGCATAGGTTCTATCCAGGAACTTCCGGCAAACGTTAGCTTGGCGCATTGTTCTTCTAGCGACTTCTTTTCGCTCATTAACTCAGCTTGTTTGGTTCTGTATACACGTTGCTCAATATCTTGGTCTAAATAACCGTCCAGAAGTCTCTGTAGTTTGCTTTGCAAACTAACAATTCTTGTTTGTACGGTAGCTATAAACACACCAGAGGCATTTTTGGCTTGTTTTTCGTCGTTTGCTAGCATTTCCTCTAGTTTGTTCGACCATGCCTCTGGCATGGCACATTCAGTAAGCAAACGAGCTAATTGGTCGGTTAGTTCTTCTTGCGTAACTGCTGGCTCAAGACATTTCATGTCTTTACGTTTTTTAGTACAGCGATAATAAACATATTCATGCACGTTACCGTTTTTCTGATGTTTAACCTTGTGCTCGGCGGTTACAGATAATCCGCAAGAACCACAGACTAGCAAACCGCAATAGATTTGCGGTGTAGTCTTGCCTTTTTGTGGTCTTCCACGCTTTGCAAGCGTAGCTTGCACATCGTCATACAGCTTTTTGCTAATTATGGGTTTATGTTTGCCCTCATGAATTTCACCACAGTATTTGAAATGTCCATAATAAAACGGATTTACTAAAATACGTTTTATTTGGTCTTTCTGTAGTGGCTTATCGGACTTAGTTTTAATGCCATGCTCAAAAAGATAGTTAGCAATATCTTCTAATCGTTGATTGCCTTTGGCATATAGCTCAAAAGCAGACAGAACAATAGGAGAGCGCCGTTTGTCTACAATTATGGATTTTGTCCTAACATCATTGATATATCCAACTGGCGCACAGCCTGGATACTCCCCACGCCTAACTTTTTGGCGTAATCCACGTTTGGTGTTTTCTGCTAAGTTGTCTATATAGTATTTGCTTTGACCAAAAGCTATAGACAACATGAATTTACCCTGTGAAGTACTTTCAAACCAAAAACTTGGGAATTTAAGCGTTCTCAATTTACCACCGTCTAACAGATAAATAATCTGTCCGCCGTCTATCGAGTTGCGAGCTAGTCTGTCGGGGTGCCAAGCCAAAATATTTCCACCGTTTTTACCAATATCTGCCAGCATTTTCCCAAATATTGGTCGTCCAGGAGCTTTAGCAGATTGTTTCTCAATATATTCGGCGGAAATATCTATGTTTTCTCTTTTGGCATATTCCCGCAACTCAACGAGTTGCGCCTCAATGCTTAAAACCTGTTTGTCCTCAACGTCTGTAGACTTACGAGCATACAAGTAAAATTTGTTTTGCATTAACACCCCCTAAAACTTTAATGACCGCCTCAGTTGTACACAAGCTAGAAAAGACTAGTCTGTCTGAGACGGCCATTAAAAGGCACAAAAATAGCCTTTTCAAAACTTGTGTACATAACCAGTATAACAAGAAAAAACCGCCAATGGCG
>JBBTRW010000033.1:0-3494 GCA_038064995.1 Patescibacteria group bacterium
GTCGTTTACTGTTTGATCGCCCTTTCGCCCCTGATAATGATCGTAGCTATGGTTGGTGCTGGACATAAAATCAGTAAAATTCAAAAGTGGCGTGAAGACAACAAGTTGTTTTTGCAATACGCAGCTGGCAGTGGACTGGTAATATTAGGGGCATTTGTATTCGTAGATAAAGTCCTAGGGGGCGGTCTATGAATTCTTACGTTGTAAAAAGTGGCGGCTTACACGAGAGCGAGAGATTTGACCCATTGAAATTGCATGGCTCGTTGATGGCAGCCTGTTTGGCGGTACGCTCACTGGAGGGCGAAGCTCATATGGTGGCACAAAAAATTACAGAAAAAGTGATCGATTGGTTAGACAGTAAAACAGAAGTAACAAGCAATGATGTACGTAGAATTGCAGCTAATAATTTACAGACCTACCAGCCAGAAGCTGCCTATATATACGAAACATATAAGGATATTTTGTAAGGAAAAAAATGGCAAAAAAGATTTTTGACTATGACCTATTAGTAATCGGATCGGGCGCAGGCGGTTCAATCGCTGCCAGCATAGTCGCCCGCCAGGGTAAAAGAGTTGCATTAGTCGAAGCCAACGCCCTGGGCGGCGATTCGGCAAACTTTGGCGACGTACCAACCGGTGCAATGCTGAATGTAGCCAGAATATTTAGCGAAGCTAAAGGTGCTAGCAAATTCGGTATTAGATCAAACGCAATTGGCTATAATTATCCCACTATCAAGGCCTGGAAAGAAAAAGTTGTCGCCAGAACCAGTTCTGGCGGTGGCAAACGTTACTATCAATCGCTCGGCGTTACCGTAATACCAGGATCTGCACATTTTATAAGCCCACACGAAGTCAGCGTTAATCGTCGTCATATCTCTGCAGAGCACATACTGATCGCCAGTGGCGCCCAGTGGGGCTTGCCGAAAGTCAGCGGTATCGACAAGGTTGACTTTTTAACACCGGCAAGCGCATTAGAGCTTATTCGTCCCCCCAAAAGTTTGTTTGTAATTGGCGGAGGCGCGGTTGGGCTAGAGTTTGCTAGATTATTCAGTTCATTTGGATCTAAGGTTTATGTCGGTGAAATTGCACCTAGGCTACTGCCACGCGAAGACCAAGAGGTTGGCGAATTGGCCGCAAAGGTTCTGTCTGAAGAATACGGCATCAAACCACTGACAGAAACTAGGGTTATCAGAGTTTCAAAGGAAGCTATGGCAAAACGCGTAACTTTTCTACGCGGACGCGAAGAACACTCTGTCAAAGTCGAGGAAATACTGCTTGCTACCGGCAAAACACCACAGGTAGACATCGGCCTAGAAAACGCTGGCGTTGAATACTCGCCCCTGGGAATAGAGGTCAACGACCACCTGCAGACTAGCGCAAAACACATTTATGCAGCTGGCGATGTGCTGGGTGGCTTTGGGCTGACGCATGTTGCGCTAATGGAAAGTCGAATTGTTGCGCATAACATTCTAAATAAAAACAAGGTTACACCAAACTATCAAAGTATACCTAGAATTACATACATCGAGCCCGAGATTGCGTCAGTCGGCATGAGCGAAGATGATTTGATTAAACGAGATCTAGCCTTTAATAAAGCTGTGGTGCCACTGGGCATTGTCGGAAGATCTGTCATATCAGATACTCGTGATGGATTTGTCAAAGTTTTAGCCGATAAAAAGTCGGGTCGAATATTGGGTGCAACCGTCGCCTCGCCTTCTGCCGGCGAAATTATTCACGAACTAACCTTGGCCATTCAGCATAATTTAACTGCCAAAGATATAGCCAATACTATGCATGCCTTTCCATCATGGAGTGAGGCAGTGCGTGTGGCCTGCGCAAAGATATAACATAATATTGTTATTAGCGCAAAACTAGTTGTTGCACGTAAGCAAATTAACTGATACAATAGTTTAACAACAAACGCCGCGGGGTGGAGCAGTCTGGTCAGCTCGTGTGGCTCATAACCACAAGGTCGTAGGTTCAAATCCTACCCCCGCTACCAAGAAAGATACCCACCCCAGTGTGGGTTTTTTTCTTGGTAAGTTATGGGCTTACCTACGACCGATAGGCGTAAACTTCCAGTGGAAGTTTACGTTTTACCTGCTTGGCCGAGTAAATAGGCTTTAGCCGTTTACGAGCAAAATGATACGTAGGTTCAAATCCTACCCCCGCTACCAAGATAAATTCCTCACTTTTCAGTGGGGATTTTATTTTTTCAAGAGAAAGACTGAGAGAAGGAGCGCAGCGATAGTCCTACTTAGCTATTTTTGTTGCTAAAAAAGAAATTCATCCAGGCCTGAAGGTTACTGCTGGTAAATACTGTTTGAGACTTGGTGGCGTCAGCTGTTACAGAGTCACTAACAGTGTTTGTTGGCAAAATTAGCATATGCTCGCCCGGCGCAACCTTACCCAGCTGCTGTCTAGCCTGAAGCTCTAGATATTCATCGCTTGCAAAGTATGAATTTTCTAGCTCTAGCGTTTCAGACTCTAGCTTGCTTGCCTCTACCTGCGAACGCAAAATATCGACTTGGTCTTGCAGGACATAGTTGCTTTGCAAAGCGCCCATCGTGCTCCAAATGAATCCAGTGGCCATCAAAATAGCTGCTGATAGAACAATGTTATCTAGAGTGTAATAATGCTTTATTATTTGACGAATTTGATTCAAGCTCATATTGCTATTGTAGCAAAACCACAAGTAATATGCCCGCCCTGGCGCCTTAGGCGTATTGCTGCATCAGATCCTGAAGTGCCTTTTGACCATCTGCGGGAGATAGGTTGGTGGTTTCGATTATTTCAATATTATCGAACTCTAGAGCGTCGGCCCCAGAATCACTTAGCCTGACAGATCTTTCTGATTCTGACATATCTGGCGATCGATCACCTAGTCTAGATGTACGTTTTTCTGGCTGCGCCATACAAACAACGACTTGCGCATTGTTCAAAATCTTCTGAACACTCGAATTTATGTCGCGCAAAAAGGCGTTATTGCCAGAGTATATGCGTAGCCTATTGTCACCAGGCTCAATAGGGACAAAGCCATACTGTTCTAGTCTGCCGTTTTCTAACTCACGCGTCCAGGCTGGATCGATTTCACCAGCTTTTAGCTTTTGTTCGAACTCTTCTTTTGTAATATGGATATTCTCTATCAGGTCATCACCTTGACGTTGTGGGCGCGTTATATATCGTCGTGGCACAACAACTTTGTCTGCGTATTTTTTAGTCCGCAAACCATTGACCAATGTAGTCTTACCCGATCCGGACGAGCCAACAATAATGATTGAGTTAATTTTCTTCATGGTGTAAATAATTTCGACGTGGTGGACTTGAGTAGTACTTTTTGGAATCAAGTCTATGAACAGTTTAGCATATGGTATGGAGTATTCTCCGGATCAGTATTCACACATCGTAACGCACTACCAGCTTCGCACTGAACCTGCGTAGGGTATGTATTAAGGACATGTCTTACGAAAAGTAGCTCTATAAACCAATAAGCCT
>JBBTRW010000034.1:0-2174 GCA_038064995.1 Patescibacteria group bacterium
TCAGAAAGATTACAAAATTGTTTTGACTGCAAAATAATCTCTCCACAAGGGTTGGTGCCAATAGGGCCAATCAGGTTTTGTCCCGTAGAGTCAAAATAGCCCTTGTACTGTTTGAGAACTTTGATGCGACGTTCTGGCAAAGTTTTGGCAAGCGAGCCCCTGTTGAATATTCCACGCTCGCCAGAACCAGACTTCATTAGCGCCACCCATTCATCCATAAACTCGGCACTTGTTGGTTTTTGCGTATAAACGGCAGAGTTATTGGCCAGCATACGCTGTGGCTCGGTGTTATAAAAAGCACCCTTTTTTGAATCACGAATCTCGTTGTCATCCAGATCAGATAGTGAGATCATGGCACTTCGGCGCACACCACCAGACACAACGCAATCACCAATCATACAGATGATATCGTGAACATCAATGTTTCGTAGACGCTTGCCCTGTCGAGTTAGTATTTTTTCTCTGGTAAATTCCATTAGTCTCATCAAAGGCTCGGGGCCAGATGATTTACCGCCCATAGTTTTTAGGCGTGCACCAGCTGGTCGAAGTTTTGAGTAATCAAACTCAACATCATTTCCACCAGCCCAGGTACGCATGCCCAGGGCAAAGGCATCAGCCCAACCTTCCTTACTGTCGGCAATAACGCTTTTTGTTAGTTTCTTACCATTTTGCATTTTGATTTGGGGTAATTTTTGAACATTTTGGCTCTCAACCGACCAACCCACACCAGTACCACACATCGATATGTACATTACTTCGGCCAGATCTTGAAAATTTTCTGGTGCGATATACGAACAGTTATAGGCGCAAACGTTCGTCTTTTTAGCTGCAGAGCCAGCAAATTGCAACAATCTCATAGATGGCATTGCCTCGTGGCTTAAAATACCTTCCCTGATTTCTTTGTATTCGGACTCTTTTAATTTTTTACCCAAATTTTCCTTCATAAAGGACATATAACGATCCACTGTCTCTATCCAGGTCTCACGTCGATCCTCTTCGTGAATCCAGCGCGAATACGTTCGGTAATAAACAAACTCGCCAAGGGGATTTTTAAAATAATTCTTACTATCATTGGCCAATTTTTTGATACGGGCTGGTATCTTTGTTTCGGTAGATTCTTCTCGCAGTTTTGAGCGTTCTTCGCGGTACAATATGTATGATTTAGCTGTTTTTACATATTTTCCCAGTATCAGTTCTTTTTCTACAGTATCTTGAATACCTTCGACGTCTGGTACAAATATTTTGTATTTTTTAGCAATTCTCGCCACATCATCGGCTACTTTGTTTGCAATAATCTCGGCCTCTCGCAGAGAGCCTTCGCCAGTCGCCAGCATAGCCTTGTTAACAGCTTGAATAATCTTTCCGGCATCAAAATCAACTAAAGAGCCGTCTCTTTTCTGAACTTCTTTGATGTCGTTAGCTGTTTTTATTTTTGTTTTCATACACTACCCCTATAGCCTCTATTTATTTATATAACACTATATGTAGTGTACTACTTGGTCAATTTATGTTCAACAAAAAAATGTAGTAATTTTTATTAACTGCTATAATAAAACCATGCAGCCAGATGGTGGAGATAATCAAAATTTGCAACAACCTCAGAGTAGTGGGGTTGGCGTACCACAGCCCCAAAACATACCCGCACCACAAGCTGACGTAGAAACTGAACCAGAATCAAACTTTGAACCAGTTAACTGGGAGGCCTCAGAGAGCATCAGCCACGAACATGATGGGCCTTGGTTTATTGGTTTTATCACAATATTCTTGGTTTTAGGAGGTATATCGATGTGGCTACAGCAGTGGACATTTACAATACTGCTGGTAATTATGGCGATTGCCTTGATCGTGTATATTCGCAGAGCCCCCCGCGTTCTACGCTATAGCCTAAGCGGTAATGGCCTTCATATTGACCAACAATTCCATGGCTTTGATGAATTTCGTTCTTTCGGAATACTGCAAGAGGGTAGTCTGTTTTCAATAATGCTAATGCCCACAAAAAGATTCGGTCAATCGCTAACAATATACTTTAGCGAGGGCGAAGGCGAGAAAATTGTCGACATACTGGGCGCTTATTTACCTATGGAAGACCTGCATTTGGACATTATGGACAGTTTATTAAGACGTTTGCGGCTATAGTACTTCTCTGTTAAAATCAGTTCTGTTCTCTTAGAGAG
>JBBTRW010000035.1:0-2951 GCA_038064995.1 Patescibacteria group bacterium
TTCTCTTAGAGAGCTTGCTATATATCTTTTTTGAATAATTGAAGGTCAATTTTAGGTATATAATGTGTTTTTTATTGTGACAAAAGGTAGCTACTGGCTACCTTGCGAAACAAAAAATACGCAGAATATATCTAAAATTGGACTGAAACAAAAAGGGATATATAGCAAGTTCTCATGAGAAAGCACCTTTATTTTAGTCGTGGCATTGTGCCACGGCACGCGCACCGGTAGCTCAGTGGATTAGAGCACTTGTCTTCGGAACAAGGGGTCGTAGGTTCGAATCCTACCCGGTGTACCAGGTAAAATACAAATCCACCTAGAATAGGTGGTTTTGTATTTTAGCTCGATATCGAGCCAGGATTTGAACCGTAGCACGAAGTGCAGGTTCGTACAGGACTGAACGTGCAGATGCTTGCATCGATAAGTGAAATCCGTGCAAGCAAAGCGCATCCTACCCGGTGTACCAAAGAAATAGACGATCCAAGTGATCGTTTTTTTCTTTGGTAGATTCGCGCAGCGAATCCGAACCGTAAGGTTCGGTGAAGCGAAGTCACGCGCAGAAGTTTACTTCGAGCATGACTGAGCGGAAGAGGCTGAAAGCCGATATCCTACCCGGTGTAATATCGTAGTCGTAGGTTCGGCGCAGCGAAATCTCTCGCAGGAACTTGTTCCGAGAAAGATTGAGCGGAGGAGCGAAGCGATATCCTACCCGGTGTACCAAGAAAAATACGACCGTCTGGTCATATTTTTCTCTAATATTAAATTACAATTCAAACTCTCTTTGTAATTTACGAACTGGTGGTGTGAGCATATAAGACTCACTCTCGGCGTGATAAACTTCATGGAAACCATTTTTTTTATAAAAGTCACGAACATTGCAATCATCTACCGTTTGGATTGTATATTGTCGTTTAATTAGCTGTTCTATGATATGTTTACCCAAACCAACGCCTCGCATATCTTCACGTAAAAATACTGCCGCTCCATCTGGTCGGTCGTATATAATTCCTGCTACCGAAAGACCGTTAAAGATTGGACGTAATAAATCTTCATCAATACTACTTCTTCTACTAGTCTCATCCAAGTGCTCGGTAAACATCGCTTTAACTTCATGCCATTCTGTGAGTAAGCGCTCTCTATCGCCAGCTTTCAAACCCAGCAAGAATCCGTGATGCACAAGTTCAATAGCAATCTCTTGGTTATCGAGTTCATGAAGGCTGCTGATAATTTCGTCAGCCTCCTGTCTTACTCCACACGGAAATGGAAATTTAGTCTTGACACTCATTTTTCCCCAACCATTGTGAAAGTGCACTATTGATTCAAGATCTGGGTATTCACTGTATAGTAGCGAATTTACTCCAGTATCAATAGAGGGCTTACGATTACCTGAATAAGTAATTATTCTATTTTCCGCATCCACCATAACCGACATCGCATCTTTTTCGGTTAAAGAACTTTTATCAACCTGACGGGGACTGACAAGGATTTTGCCTTCTCCTCCATTGACAGAGATGTTGCCAGATTTATCGGTTAGCAAGTGCATATCATGTACAAGTGACAATACATCTCCAAATGTAGCGTTAGGCATAGTGGGTGTTACTTCTGGCGAGCTAACACTTCTAAACCATTGAACATTGACACGTCGAAGTACAAATTTAACCAATTCATGAGCCACCTTTGTACGCTCACCTTCAAAAGGTATAACCCCGCCTTCAGGTGTGACTGCCAGGAGAGGATGCTGGCCATTTTGCAAGTACTGAAGATCATTTGCAATTACCATATTGAGCCGGTTTTTCTTTAATTGATTCAGAGCAGCATCAATCAACGCAGCTTCACTTGCACCAGATAGCAACTTAAAACCCGTTATAAATACTTCTGAGCCATACCGTTCCCTAAGCTCACTTATAATTTTTTGTGTACGCTCAAGTTGTATTGTTAGAAATTCTTGCTCAGATGATATTTTACCCGAACTTCTAATAGGCCTGTAGTCAGAAACCGCAGCCGCATGAAATATTATATCCGGCTTCTCATCGCGTTCTATTAGCAAACGATGTAGGCTATCAGTGTCAGTAAAGTGTTCGTAGGTTACGCCTTCTTCTTTGCCTAATCGCTGGGTCGTACTACTTGGACATAGTTCAACCGTATCAATACTATCAATAGCTAGTTCAGCAGCTATTGCATGACCAAATCTACCAGTCGAGAGGTTGGTAAGTACTCGCACATCATCTATCGCTTCCGAGGTCCCACCTGCTGTTACTATTGCTTGTAATCGTTCCATATATTGCCTTTCGTTTAACTATATACAGCATGAATCTTTATAAATAATTTGCAATATCTATTTATAATCCATAATTGTAATATTATTTTCTATCTGTTATTATTCAATAGTCTCTACAAAGTTGTCTTGTAATGAAATCCATAATCACCTACTTAGAATCCATTGGACTTAGTAAAACCGAGTCACGGTTATATATTTCTGGTCTAAAAAATTCTTCATCCATTGAAGTTTTGATCAGACATACATCCATTAAGCGGAGTACCGCTTATCATGCACTAGATACCCTTCAAGCGAAGGGGTTAGTAAGTTCACAGCGTGAGGGTAGTAGGTTGATTTTCACTATGACCCCACCAGATAAATTGGTCTCATATCTGAATAATCAATCAAATGAGCTTGAGCGAAAGCAGGTCGAACTTGAACGGTTACTACCATTATTCCCCACTCAACCCCAACCCGCTGCTAACGGTTACCATATTGAACACTACGAGTCTATCGAGGGTATAAAAAAGGTAGTAGATGCGGCTTTAGAGTGCAAAGATCCTGAATGGCGGATTATTGCACCAAAGCAAAACTTTTTTTCTGAATACGACCAAGACTACGCCCGGTACTACCTGAGTAAGCGGCAAGCGCACAAGATAAAAGCTAGGACGCTATGGGAAGCTCCGGTGGAACG
>JBBTRW010000036.1:0-7285 GCA_038064995.1 Patescibacteria group bacterium
ATATGTCACCAGACTCGCTTTTAGCTGCCACAACATCCGTTTGTGGACTGTTTGTCAACAACGACCACGCTAGATTAAACGGTGCCTGTAGGCGCTTTTGGTAACGTTCGATTCCCTCAATTAGCCAAGGTTCATGCTTTTTACCAATTGCTACCACTGTAATCATTGCAACTTGGTGGCTATGGCCTGCAGTGCATCGTGATCTGGCTCGGCACTTAGATCTTGGTGTTTTTTGATATCGTGACCATCGTGCAACGGTATTAGATGTATGTGCACGTGCGGCACGCCAAAACCTTCGACAATTACACCAACGCGTGGAGGGTCTAGCACTGTCTGTATGTGTTTTGCCAGATCTTTAGATACTTTCCAAAGATATTGATAGTCTTCGTCGTCCATATCCCACAAATGATCAATTTGCTTTTTAGGCACCACCAGGGTGTGACCGGGGTTTATGGGGTGAATATCAAGAAAGGCCAGCACTCGTTCGTCTTCGTAAACTTTGTGGCACTCAATCGCGCCTTTGATAACTTTGGTAAATACTGAATCTTCTTGCATTATTTAAATTATAACACCTGTCATGATAGAATTGGTAAGCATGGAGAGGTGACCGAGTCTGGTTTATGGTAACAGTCTTGAAAACTGTCGTACCTTCACGGGTACCGTGGGTTCGAATCCCACCCTCTCCGCCAGAAATATAATTATTTATGATAAATAAAATTCTTCACTCTGACCTTGTCAGCATCACTATTTCTTCGTTAATTGCTGGGCTAGGTAGTGGACTTGTGGGTATTTTTATCCCGCTGCTGTTACTTAATAAAGGCCTGAAGCTCTGGCAAGTTTGTGGTTTTTATGTATTGTATGCTTTGGCAAAACTTTGCATTAACTACCCGGTCACACTACTGATAAACCGCTACGGAGCACGACTAGGTTTAGTTAGTGGTTATGGAGCTATGGCCGGATTTATGGTGCTTCTTGCCCTCTATATGGCCAGTGGGCAAATATGGTATTTACTGTTGATGGCACCTCTAATGGCTTTGCAGAATTCGTTTCTTTGGAACTCTCAACACCTACATATCTCACGCGTTATGGACGCGTCACGTAAAAGTCGCGATCTGGCCATGATGGCCAACCTCGGTCGTGTTGTTGGTATATTCTCACCCCTCATTGGCGGACTAATCGCCATAACTCTCGGCCCTGTCTGGCTAGTCGGCATCGCGGCAATCATCATTTTGGCAGCAATTATACCAGTGTGGCATCTGGACACATTGGCTGGCGGGCATAAACCGACAAATGATTTGAGTTATAGCTTCAAATACGCACCAATTCGTGATTTGATAGCCAATTTTGCATTTAATTCGCATGTAGCAGTTGGTGTGATGGTCTGGCCAATTTATTTGGCAGTATTTGTACCAAACTTTGGGAAAATAGGTATTATTGCTTCTGTTGCTACTGCTATCGGCGTGGTAGTGCTTCATGTTGTAGCAAAACGAGGAGATAGTGGCAAAAGTTATCAAGTTCTTATTGAAGGTACGGCTGGGTCTTCCTTGGTACATGTAGGACGTATATTAGCAAGCAGCAACCCCATAACTATTACAATTATATCGGCACTCTATGATATAGCACTTAGTTATCAGTTAAACCCATGGACGAGCCTATACTATGCACACGCCAGAAAGAGAGGTATCAACTACATCATGAGCATGGAGATTGCTGGTGATGCAGCCTACGTGTTCCTCTGGGGGATTTTAGGAATCTTTGCATACTTTTCACATAATACGGTTTTCTTTACCGTAGCGTTTAGTTTTGCGGCGGCTGTAGCTTGGCTCTGCCTGTTTATGCGTCGAGAGTAATCGCGATTGCGGTTTTTAGTCTCACCCTCCACCATATTTGATACCAAAAAAACAATCTATTTTCACAAAATAGCAATAGGTGAATTATCTTACAAATATTTCTTGACCTAGACCTATGGTGCAGGTATTATGTAAATAAATAAGGAGTAACTAATGGTCCATAACCAGACAATTCATGTGAACAGAGAAAAAACCGTTATCAATATAAAAAAAGCCCAAACTCATCTGGCAAGTATACAAAAAATGTTAGACGAGAATGCTTACTGCATAGACATTATGCAACAAAATTTGGCAGTTATTGGCCTGCTTAAATCAGCACATCAAATGTTAATGAAAGACCACCTGCATGCGTGTTTTAACGCCGCGATGAAAACCAATGACGACGATACAAAATCAAAAATGATTGAAGAAATACTAACTGTAACAAAGTTATTAAATAAATAAAGAGAACTTAATCCAAATGAAAACTGATAATATGTCTATACCGATCAAAGGCATGCATTGTAAGTCTTGTACCGTTATCATTGCTGATGAACTGAGTAAGATACCTGGCGTTCAACACGCAAGTGCTAGCCTGAAAACTAATACAGCAACAATTCGATTTACCAAGGAACCGACTTATTCACAAATAGAACAGGCTATTAATGCAGCAGGTTATACTATCGATTTCGACGACAAGCCGTTTTTTAGCAAGGATAAATCAACATATGCAACATTTGCATATAGCATTGTTTTTATAGTTATTGTTATTTTAATACTTCAACAGCTAGGCTTTTCGGGTTTCAACATAAACGGACTTGGCAATAACAAAGCTATTGTGGCTCTTGTCGTCGGTTTAACAGCAGGATTCTCGACTTGTATGGCCTTGGTAGGGGGGCTGGTTCTGGGTCTTTCTTCTCGTTACGCCGAAAAACATCAATCAGCAACAGCAATGCAAAGGTTTAGGCCGCATTTATTTTTCAACCTTGGACGAATTACAACTTTTTTCGTCTTGGGCGGTGTAATAGGTTTATTTGGTTCTATTTTCAAGCTAGATGGCTCATTAACCGGCTTGGTGACTATAGGTATAGGTTTAGTAATGATCATACTTGGACTTCAATTAACTGAGTTGTTTCCGAGGTTATCAAACAAGGGAATTACATTGCCGGCAGGAATTGCAAAGTTTTTAGGGATCAATCAAAAAAAACAAAAGGAATACAGTCACAAAAACGCATTAGTACTTGGTGGGTTAACATTTTTCCTACCGTGCGGTTTCACCCAAGCCATGCAGTTGGTGGCAATTAGCAGTGGAAGTTTTGTAACCGGCTCTATAGTGATGGGGCTATTCGCAATCGGCACAACACCAGGGCTACTAGGGATAGGTGGCTTGACCTCTGTTATTAAAGGAAAGTTTGCCAAAATATTCTTTAAGTTCGCAGGTGTTTTGGTCATTCTGTTTGCCCTATATAACATTAGTAATGGGTTTAACTTGACCGGTTTTAAATTTTCTCTTGACAGCTTGCAAACAAATAGCTCTGGTACGAACTCAGTAGATAAAAACGCTACAGTACTTAAAACAGTGTTTAGCCCTGCAGATGACGCACAAGATATATCCCCAAATACATTTAATGTTCAGGTTGGTAAATCGTACGTTTTAGAAGTCGATGCAAAGGAAGATGGTCAGGGCTGTATGAGTACTATCATGATACCTGGAGTTTATGATGATCCAATATTAATAACGAAGGGCATAGTCAGGTTACCATTTAAAATTGATGAGCCGGGTTCATATGACATAACTTGCGCGATGGGAATCATTAGGGGAACAATTACAGCAGCTGACGAAAAGGCAAGTGATGGCAACGACTAAACTAGCCATACACGGAATGCACTGCAGTTCTTGTGCGAATATTATCCAAAAAGAAATCGTAAAGGTTCCCGGTGTCAAGGAAGCGTCTGTTAATTTTGCCAGCGAAAAAGCTAGTGTTACTCATAGTTCAAAAGACGTTCATGTCGATTCTCTTGTTGCTGCTGTTAAAAAATCTGGTTACTTGGCTAGCGTAATTGATGAGAACAACCCACACGAACATATGAACCATGGCAGTTCCGACAAAGAATACAAACGCAAGTTTTTGATAGGATTGTTTTTAACTCTACCACTTGTCTATTTTATGGCATCCGATTTTTTAAAGTGGTTACCCGGTGCTGAATTTTTGATGCCCTACACTGCTATTATCTCTTTAGTGTTATCAACTGTTGTTCAATTTTATCTAGGCGCAGGCTTTTATAAAGGCACTTGGTCAAGCCTTAGAATGAAGAGCTTTAATATGGATAGCTTGGTGGCTATTGGAACATCGGCTGCATATTTTTACAGTGTAGTATTCTATATCTCCTACACAGTACAAAATAGCAGCCTGATAGGGTTAAATGGTGAAAAAATACCAGAACTTTATTTTGAAACATCAGCCCTTTTGATAACATTTGTACTGCTTGGAAAATGGCTAGAGGCTAGAGCCAAAAGCAGTTCCAGCGAAGCTATTAGAAAGTTAATGAATTTACAAGTTAAATCAGCACACCTAATTGTAAATGGCGAAATTATAGAAAAACCCATCGATCAAATAAATCATGGCGATATTTTGTTAGTTAAACCTGGAGAAACAATCCCTCTGGACGGTCAAATAATAAAAGGTAGTTCAAGTATTGACGAGTCGATGGTTACGGGCGAAAGCATGCCAGTTTCCAAACAAAAGGGCGATACTGTTATAGGCGCTACTATTAATCAAACTGGTAGTCTGGAGTTTTCGGTAACGCATGTTGGTAGTGAAACTTTATTGTCACAAATTATCAGAATGGTGGATGAAGCCCAGAATTCAAAGGCACCGATACAAGCGTTTGCCGACAAAATTTCAAACTGGTTTGTACCAGCGGTGATTATTATTGCTGTGGTAACGTTTTTAGTTTGGTTTTTTGTATTGGGTAGTAGTTTTTCGTTTGCACTAATGGCATTTACGGCTGTACTGGTTATTGCCTGTCCTTGTGCGATGGGGCTGGCAACACCAACGGCAATTATGGTGGGTACCGGCATGGGCGCGTCTGCAGGCGTACTAGTTAAGGGTGGTGAACCACTTGAAGCGGCTCGTCGCGTCAATACAATCGTTTTTGATAAAACTGGCACTTTAACTCACGGCAAACCAGTAATTACAGATATCGTTAGCCTAAATGACCAAAAAAACAATGATATATTGCAAATTGTTGCATCACTAGAACGCGACAGCGAGCACCCTTTAGCCAAAGCTATAGTTACAGCGGCGGATAAACAAAAACTTGCAAAATTGAAAGTAGATGGGTTTCAGTCTATATCAGGAAAGGGAATCAAAGGATCTATCAAAGGCCAACTATATTATTTTGGGAATAAACTTTTGCTATCGGAAATGATTAGCGAAAAATCTTTGAAACAAATAGGTGACCAATCTAAAGCATTCGAAAATCAAGGCAAGACAGCTATGTTGTTATCGGATGGCAAAGACGTACTGGGTATAATTGCAGTCGCCGACACATTAAAACCAAACTCGAAAGAGGTAGTTAATATTCTTACTAAAATGGGCCTAGCGGTTTATATGATAACTGGAGACAATGTTCGTACGGCCACTGCTATTGCCAGCGAATTAGGCATAAAAAATGTACTGGCAGAAGTTTTGCCACAAGATAAAGCCGCAAAAATAAAACAGTTACAAAAAAGTGGTCTTGTTGTTGCTATGGTTGGTGATGGTATAAATGATGCTCCCGCATTGGCACAGGCAGAATTGGCAGTAGCAATGGGAAATGGTACAGATATTGCCATGGAGACTAGCGGAATTGTACTGATAAAAAACGACCTGATGGATGTAATTACTGCAATTCAACTGTCCAGAGAAACTGTAAATAAAATTAAACAAAATCTATTTTTTGCTTTAATTTATAACGTTGTAGGTATACCTATTGCCGCCAGAGTATTTACCGGAATCGGACTAGTTTTGAGACCTGAACTTGCCGGCCTAGCCATGGCCCTAAGCTCGGTTTCTGTAGTTACCAACTCGTTAACACTTCGTTATTTTAAGCCAGGTAAGCGTAACTGGGTATCGATGATCACACCAATCATAATGATAGTTATTTTTGGATCAATGTTTTATGCTTTTGCCCTAGTCGGAACAAAATAATCCACAGAGGTTTCTGTTTGTGTAGCAGCGAAAAACCCCTGTAAGCAACCAGGATCAAGTATGGCCAGGTACTCTAGTTCAAATAAAGTTTTACCCGTGAAATCCTGTATCTGTTCATTCGTCACCAACCCAAGCATTAGACCACTCCATAGCTCATCTAAAATTAGTTTGTCCTGTTGACGCAAAGATGCTCGTTCATCTTTCAGCGGGATCTCTTTGTTAGGCACATTCAGTTGACTTTCCGTAGCCTCACCAAATCCAAATATACCCGAAGAACCTAGAAAAGCTATAAGTGCTTCGTCGGACTTTGGCTTTAGTTCGCCGGACGTCCTGGGGCCATAGTCTGCATTTAGACTTCGCATGATCCGGCCACACAAGCCAGCTCTTTTTTGACATCCAGCTCATCGGTTTTTTCATAAGTAATGATCTGTGAATAGTCTATGTTCTCTAGCTTTTTAGTTAGTTCTTTATATTTTGCTTCATCTATGGCCTCGTACGGAGCCAACTGATAAACATGCTCATCTCGCGGCAAAAACGACAGGCCGCCGACATATTGCCAGTTTTTGTACAACCAATTAGCGACTTCTATCCATTCGTCTTCGCCTATTGAAACTGTGACCGAAGGGTTGTGCTCTGTATAGTTAGTTTTAACGATTTTCCAGTGCTCTAACTGATTAATCGCCCTTATATCGTCTTTGAATATCGAACCCTTTGGCGCTTTTACTGGAAATTCTAGCACATAGGTCGTAGCGGCTTCGAACGATTGACCTACCTCTGGGTGGTAGGGAACACCTTGGTCTTTTAGCATTTTGAAAAGCGAGTCAGTGGCAGCTATCCGAATACGACGAATGTAGTATGGCGCATGACGAGGATGCATTCCAGAAGAACAATCAACCAGCTGCGAAAGCGTACCAGACGGCTTTACTGCAGTTGTGCAGGTAGAGGGGTTTACGCCAAAACGTTTTGAATATTCCCTGTTAATTTTGTTCACTTCGTTTTTTAATCTAGCTAGCACTTTCGGATCGCGCGCCAGTTTAGAGTCCCACTGACCAGTAACAGAAACACCTAGCAGACGCTCTTTTTCACAGCGCTGCTTCCATTCTTTTGATAGGTAGGGAAAGTATGTCAAGCTGGCCTGATAAGTCCCCAAAATTGTTGCTAGGCGAATTTTCCTTGTCAGAGATTTTTCGGTATCGTCAGACCTAGCCACTACCTCAGAAAGATTACAAAATTGTTTTGACTGCAAAATAATCTCTCCACAAG
>JBBTRW010000037.1:0-1975 GCA_038064995.1 Patescibacteria group bacterium
AAACTCAGCTAGCAACCGAACACAAATTGAACCCAGAAGAATGGGGTGGTGATGTAGTCATGGTAGAGGTTAGCGCAAAAGAAGGCACAAATATCGACAAATTGTTAGATATGGTTCTGCTGGTATCTGATATCGAAGATCTAAAAGCCGAAACTGACGTACCAGCCGAAGGATTGGTTATTGAATCGCACATGGAGCAAGGTAAAGGTTCAGTTGTACGACTATTGGTTGAACACGGAATGTTAAAAGCCGGTCAATATTTGGTTGCTGGTCAGGCATATGGCAAAATTCGTACGCTACTAGATTTTAAGGGTGATACTTTTGTCCAGGCTGGCCCAGCAACACCAGCGACCGTTACTGGTCTGAAAACTTTACCGCAATTTGGTGATATGTTTACAATTGTTGATAGCGAGAAAAAAGCTCGACAAAAAGCTGCCAGCAACAAGCTAGAGGATGACAAAAAGATCGCCAGTGCAAACGTGACGGGCGCAGACCTTCTGAATATGATGCACCGCGAAGCAAAAACTCAGACTATGAACGTAGTTCTAAAAGCTGATGTACAGGGTTCTTTGACCTCGATTTCTGATAGCTTGAAACTGCTAAATAATGACGAATTAAATGTCAAAGTTGTTTCTAGCGGCATTGGTAATGTTAACGAAAATGACATACGAACCGCCAGCTCGTCTGATGCAGTTGTTTATGCATTTAATGTTCAGTTGCCACCAGCTATCAAGCGTCTAGCTAACCGTGATCAAGTGCAGGTAAGAATGTACAAAATTATATACGAGCTACTGGATGACGCACATAATACCCTGGAAGAGCTATTAGAACCAGAAGTGGTTGAGACCGAGGTTGGAAGATTGGAGATAAAGGGCGTGTTCAAGACATCAAAGACAGATATTATCTGTGGTGGTGAAGTAAAATCAGGCAAAGCAGTGCCTAGTACATTTGCGCGAGTTTTCAGGAAGAAAGACCAGATCGCAGAAGTCCAAGTGGAACGTGTTCAGCGTCAACAACAAGAAGTAAAAGAAGTATTTGAAGGTGAAATGTGTGGGCTGAGTCTAAAAACAAAAGGTAAGTTACAGCTTGAAGAAGGCGATAAGTTGGAGTTCTTTACTAGGGAACTAAAGAAGCGAACGCTGTAAGGCGCTCTTTCACACTTTTTAAAAGTGTGGCAAAACTTTCAAGGCACTCTCTATCGCGAAGAAAACATACTTTCAACATCTTGGTATACTGCGGAACTCGCTTCGCTCAGACATCCTCGTATATCCAGGATATTTCAAATATGTTTTCTCGGATAGCTCATAGCCTTAAGAATAACTATTTTGAATATCGAAGACTCTGCGTTTCCCGCAGGAGTGAGGCAAGACATATATTAAATTAGCGCCGAACGGGTCTGAGAGATTAAACAATAGTTAATTCTAATCAAGTTCTCGTGTTGACCAGATAGGGATAAGTGTTATCATTAATGTAGATTAGTAACAAAAGGAAATAAAAATGTTTCAGCTAGACGACAAGTTTTTACAAAGCGTAGGACTGGGTGATTTACCTGATGACCAAAAACAGGCCTTTTTGCAGCATACCTATGAAACCCTAGAAGAGCGTGTTGGCACACGTTTGGCAAGCAGCTTATCAGAGGCCCAGCTAGAAGAATTCGAGGGATTTGCTACGCATAATGAAGAGAAAATCAACGCGTGGTTGAATGAGAATGTTCCGAACTACCAAGAGGAAGAAGACTATAAGCAACTGGCTGCAAGCGCACCTGACAATGTGCCGCCACTGGTAGTCGCGGCCGAGTTTGCTTCTGTTCGTTGGCTAGGCATTAACAGCCCGAACTATCGAGAGGTAGTATCGGACGAGCTAAACAAGCTACGCGATGAAATAGTTTCCAGCAAAGACAACATAGCTTCTTCATCTGAGGAAGAACAGCCTACTCAGCAGTAATTTTATCTTTGTAGCCTGCTAGAAATGCCTG
>JBBTRW010000038.1:0-1009 GCA_038064995.1 Patescibacteria group bacterium
AATTCACTTCGGCGAGTGAGCCTTCCGGCTCGGCGTAAGGGAAAATGGCGGTGCGTCCACTGATGTCGTGTAGAGTAATGAAGTCAAGAAGTTTTTGATATTCATGTATATCTCTACCCGCGCGAACTTCATTGAGTAACCAATAACTAAACGCACCACCTAAATCTACATCGCCGAGCACAACTTTCTTGCCTTCAAAAGCGGCTCGCGCTTTTTCAGGGTCTTGATCAAAAATATATGCGATTTGAGCGGAAGATGGTGGCAAAAGAATATGTTGAGACTCCGCGATATTGCGGTGTTCAAGAATCAATTTTTCCTCATCGTATTTACCACCAGCTTCCAACTTGATAACTGACGGATCGTTCAATACTTCTTCCGACACCGGTTCCCACGGATTGCGGAGTTCGAGTTGTCCGCTTTTTTGTAGTTCTAAAATTTCTTCGTGCAAGGTATTGCCTCGATCTCGCCAATAGTCATGAGTTTCTTTCGCATCTTCATACGCCGGAGTTTTCCTGAGTGTTTCGTGCACAGCACGGCGAGCACCATGGCCTGGTATTGATTTCAGTGTTTTAGCGAGATTATCACGAAAATTGTCAGGTGATTTTTCCATATTCGTATTGTAGCAAATTTTTAATTGCAAGCCAAACCGCCCCCGCCAAAATCCAAAAATGAATTCGCCGCGCCCCCCCCACCCCAGTAGATTCTCTCATACTGGGTGCGGGAGGAATGCGGGGCGGGTTTCGAAAAATCTTTATTTTCGCCAACCTTTACTATTTTATATTTTTAATATATATTTCAATTATGGAAGAATTGCCGATTATGTCTGGAGAACAAAATCCAAAAAACGATAAAAAGGACACCTACCTTATTGGAGGGTCTGATTTAGAAATGCATCAAATTAAGAAAAGATTGAAGCGTTCTGGTCAAGAATATATTGATAAAGATTTAAAGTGGGGCGCAAAAATTGACGACTACAAAGATGAAATAAAAAAGATTTTGGAAAATGAAA
>JBBTRW010000038.1:1019-1794 GCA_038064995.1 Patescibacteria group bacterium
CCGTGGAATTATCGGGAGCTGATAAAGTTGAAGGTGTAGTTGATATAGATCATCATGGAGAAAAATCTCACCGACCTGCAGCTATCAGTCAAGTAATGGACAGAGCCGGACTCAAAATGAGCTTTATAGATGAACTTGTAGCTGCGAATGATTCTGCTTACATACCAGGAATGGAAACAAAAATCGAAGAACATCGTAAAGATTTTGAGGCAAGAATTGGTTTAGATGGTTTTGAAAGATTAAAAAATAAATTGATAAATTTAATACGCGCAAAAGATAGACAAATTCAAGGAATAACTAAAGAGCATGAAGAGCAAGCGGAGGCGGCGGTTAAGCAACTTGAAAATTCTTGTGGCGGATTACTGACAATTGTTCGCATGCTACATAGTAAAACTGCGACAGTCGCCGACCGCTTATTTGGAAAATATAAAAATCTTATTATCATATCTGGAGACGGTGAAATTAATTTCTACGGAGATGGTAAATTATGCAAAGACTTACAAACAAAATTTGAGGGTAGTTGGTCTGGAGGGTCTGGTTTTGGTAAAGAAGGAGAAAATGCTTATTGGGGAATAAATTCTGATAAAAGCGATATTTTGGAATATATTAAAAAGTATATTGATGCTAATTTTTTGCAAAAATGATAAAATTCATTTATACTCGTATGGTCGAAGCGAGATGATATTGCAAAAAAGATAGCTAGGGGTAAAGTAATATTAATAAAAAATAAGGTAATTAGTGGTAATCGTAACCAAAATAGATGTTAATAAACAGT
>JBBTRW010000039.1:0-2045 GCA_038064995.1 Patescibacteria group bacterium
CTCGAATGCATTTGCCAGTATTTGCTTGCGGGCACGGTCACTGCCCTGTTTTTCACCACGCGATAGACGAATGAGCGGTTCGTAGCCTAGTTTTTCGCCAGACTCACCAATACTTTCAGTTCGAACCAACGCTGCACGCCACGAAGTTAAAATACCTTCGGGTTCTTTGAAATTATTGTACAAAAAATCTGTCACGGAAAGCTCTAACACTGCATCGCCCAAAAATTCTAAGCGCTCATTGTGCTCGCTGGTACTTTTACGATGCTCGTTGACATAGCTACGGTGGGTAAAAGCAGTGATAAGTGTTTGGATATTATCAAATTCAATACCTAATTTTTCACTCGCAAACTGCTGATACGGAGTTACGTCCATACCTGTCATTTTTTACCACCCTGGCGAATACGCTTGCTAGCAAGTAGCATTAATTTGCCAATGTCTTCGTATTCTATTTTGTCCAGTGCTTCGCTAAACGGGAACCACTGTATACCATTCATCCATTCCTCTTTTTTGATGGCGTTGGTATCACCTTTTGCCTTGACCAAATATATCTGCGTAGTCATTAATACCAGTGTATTAACACGTCGGTAACGAAAGTGGATCTTGCCTAACCATCCCTGAACTTCGGTATCTTTTAGACCTGCCTCCTCGGCAATTTCACGCTTTGCAGTTTCTTGGGCGGTTTCGCCATCTTCGATATGGCCTTTTGGTATTGTCCAACGATCTTTGGCGTCTTGAATCAGCAATATTTCTACCTCACCTTTGGCGTTCTGGCGATACACGATACCACCAGCGGTTGGTTCACGAACCAACTCTTGTATCGATGCGCGTGAACGGCTAAAATATTTTTTGACACGATCACCCAACTTTGGTTTAGTATCTTCATTCTTCTCACTCATTATTTCTTCTTTTCTTCCTTGGAAATCAGCGTGCGATACGCTGTGCCTAGCACACCGTTGATAAATCTAGATGAATTATCCGAGCCAAATGCCTTGGCTAGCTCTACTGCCTCGTTGATCACGACCTTTGGCGGCGCAACGTCGCTCATCTCTGTTAACTCATATAACGCTAGGCGCAGTATGGTCAGATCGACCTTGGCTATTTGAGTTAATGGCCATTCTGGCGCAATGGGCTGAATCAACTCGTCCAGTTGCTTGCGTTTTTTATGGACGCCAGTAACTAGCCGCTTGACGAACGCTTTATCCTTGACGGTTTTTTCATACCGTGCGATGTTACGCTTGTATACATCGTCCAACTTCACCTCTTTGTCATCGCAACTCAAGCGAAAATCAACCTCATACAGAGTTTGAAGTGCAATTATGCGACCAAGATGACGGTTTGATGCCACGGTAGGTTATTCCCTTATTGTTAAAATTACTGTTTAAATGCCTAGTTTTTAGGCTTTTTTCTTGCCACTCTCGCGCCTAGTTGTGTAGGCTTTGACTGGTGATTTACCATTAACCGCACGCGCAAGTTTTAATACTAAATGACTTCGACGAAGTCCAGTTTTACGCGGGCTGGTTTGTTTTTTTGGTTGTCCCATATAAAAAACAACTCCTTTCCTTTATTCTTTCACTTACCGATGATTATAGCCGAAAATAGTGTAAAATTCAAGTTATAATACTTGACTTTATAGGGTGTTTATGTTAATATTCTAAACTATGTTAACAACAAGAATCGTTGGTGTAAGCGTCGATGGAGCAGAAGGCCCTTTGACCATTGCTCGTAGTGAACTAGTCATTACTTCTGCACAAGGAAAGGAGTTAGCGCAACTCGCTAATGACGATCCTGTCAACGAAGAAGTTATAAGAGCCCTATGGGACGCGCAGACCAATCGTCTAACCGTCGAACAAAAACGCCGCAATAATCGCCGAGAAGCATTGGCCTGCTTGGGTGCTGCATGTTTAAGTGCTTTCGTTATATTTGCAGGTGCAAATGTTTATTCAATGGGTGACGTTGATAACGAAAGGGCTAAACCTTCAGGTGATCCAATCGAGCGTGTAAATCAAGGTGCAAGTACCGAACAAACTGAATTTTCTGACCTGACA
>JBBTRW010000040.1:0-2303 GCA_038064995.1 Patescibacteria group bacterium
ATTATTACTGTCGGCACGATTATTAACAAGCCAAAGAAATTTTATTCACCACTAACTGGCGACAGAGTCGAAGACGAAGCCACGACCAAACGTCCCGTCACCGGCATTATGATAGAAAACAGCCCAAGCGCCAGGCCTCAATCGGGACTGAAAGACAGCGGAGTTGTTTTTGAGGCCATCGCCGAAGGAGGAATTACCAGATTTCTAGCAATATACCAGGAACAACAGCCATCGCTAATCGGCCCCGTTAGGTCTGTCCGACCATACTATGTCGACTGGATTGCCGCATTCAACGCCTCGGTCGCCCATATCGGCGGCAGCTACAACGCATTGCAAGAGGTCAGAAACGGTCAATACCGCGACATCGACCAGTTCTTTAACTCGGCTGCCTATTGGCGCGCCACAGACCGCTACGCACCCCACAACGTCTATACTAGCTTTGACAGGCTGAACAAACTGAATGCCCAAAAAGGCTACAAAAAATCAGAATTCACTGGCTTTAAGCGAGTACCAGTTAATGCACCGCCAGCAACCAAAGACCAGCAAGAAGAAGTACCAGTCAAGCCCGACGTAGCCAAAAATATTCAGGTCAATATATCCGGATATTTATACAACTCTAGCTATGTCTATAACAAATCTAGCAAGAAATATGCTCGCTCACAGGCCGGCAAACCACACCTAGACCGCGAAGCAGGGCAGATTGCACCGCGTGTAGTAATAGTTATCAAGGTACCGACAAAGATAGGTTTCGAAGACGGCTACCGAGAACAAATGACCACCATCGGTTCGGGCGAGGCGCACATATTCCAAAATGGCGAACATCTTCAGGGCACCTGGAAAAAAACCGCTAAAAAAAGTCAGATACAATTTATGGATAGCAAAGGCAAAGAAATACCATTACAACGTGGCCAAGCCTGGATAACTGCCGTCGCACCAGGCAGGAGCATCGCATGGCAATAAACGGATACCACCAAAACCAAAGGGCAAAAATCGTGGGGCTCTTTTTAATATTGCAGATCTTTGTAGCGCTAATCATCTGGGCTACGTATTTTATCTTGACCAGCTATCTGCAAAACTTTCCCGTAGAAATTGGGCTTGTTATTTCGATAGTACTATCTGAAACAGCCGCAGCCTACATGCTTTCGTTCATCGCCACAAAGCCCATCAAGGAAGTAACCAACGCCCTGATGTACGCATACAAAGACAAACCTTTTGACAAAAAGAGCACGATTGTCGAGCTGATACGACGCCTGCACGCCGAAAAACAACCAGAAGGCAGTGAAGTTGTAACCGACCAAATATTCGCCCAATCACTGTTAGACCATTTGCCAATCGGCATCGTGGTTCTAAATTCAAAGCGCGAAATCATCTATGCCAACAAAGCGGCGCCGACTCGGGGTGGTGGCAAGGAACTAAACGTCAATTTTAGCGACAATGATTCGCTGCCTATATGGCTAGACCAGGTTGTCGGCAAAAACATCTCGGCATCTCATTGGTGGAAACGCTTGCGACAAACAAAAATCGAAAGCGAAGATACTCGCCAATTTTTTGACATGCTAGCCCTGTACCAACAAGCAGGCGACAGCGCTATCGAAACAATACTGGTCAGTATCGACCGAACCGAAGAATACAGCACAGACGAAGACGACTTAGATTTTACCGCGCTGGCAGCACACGAACTGCGTGGACCAATTACGGTCATCAAGGGCTACTTGGATGTTTTGCGTCAAGAGCTAGATCTAACCGAAGATCAAAAAGCTTTCTTTGAGCGTCTGGATGTATCGGCAGACAGGCTGACGACGTACATTAACAACATTCTAAATGTGTCTCGTTATGACCGCCGACACTTGCAATTACACCTTAAAGAAGAGGCTCTGACTCAAGTTTACCATTCTGTTGGTGACGACCTAGACCTGCGGGCTCGTACACATCACCGCATGCTAAACGTCAACATTCCAGACGATTTGCCGACCATCGCAGCCGACCGCGGCAGCCTAAGCGAGGTTATCGTTAACTTGGTCGACAACGCTATAAAATACAGCAACGAGGGTGGCCTAATTGTCGTCGACGCAAAAGCCATCGACAACTTTGTCGAGGTCAGCGTACGTGACAACGGCATTGGCATTCCTGGCGCGCTGCTGGGCCACATTTTTGACAAGTTCTACCGTTCGCACCGATCGCGCGAAAATACTGTCGGCACCGGCCTGGGGCTGTATATCACAAAAGCTATCGTCGAATCACATGGCGGGTCTATATCCGTCCGCAGCGATGAAGGCCACGGCACGACCTTTTCATTTACTGTC
>JBBTRW010000041.1:0-3116 GCA_038064995.1 Patescibacteria group bacterium
ACTGGCGAACCAGCAAAAATATAGGGGTCTTACATCATAGATTTTGGCCAGTATCATTACAAATCAGACAGAAGCAGTCAGGAAGGCGATTGGCCACTGACTGGGTTTTTGCCTAGAAAACAAAACTTGAGTGTCTACGTAATGCTAGACTTACTACTATCAGATTGCAAATTATATATTTTTGTTTTAAAATATATTTAAGGATTTCAACTTCTACAGAGTGGAGATTTCCATGAACCTACCTTTAATTATTTTCCTTTCAGTAATTGTGACGATCTTGGCATACTTTGCCTGGGTAGATCGACCCTATGTAGCTAACTGGCTCATCGCATTTTTATGCGCAGTAGGCCGACTGATTGTGGTAATTGTGACACTTGCTTTCGGCGTTGCGGTCGGTGCTTTAGCTGGGTTATTAGTCATGGCATTCGTATATTTTTTCAATCGTGGTCAGTGTGTTGGCAACGAGCAAGCATGTATCGATGGACTGATGAACGTCTTTTTTCTTCCGACATTTGCTGTGGTATCAATCGGGGCCTTTATCGCAGCTTTGATGGATTTCGATTTTGCCTGGACGAGAAGGTAGTTTCAGCCCATCACTAAGAGTTAAAGATACTCTTAGTGATGGGCTTTTACAATTGTATTTATTATCATATAGACTATATGTAATCTCCCCTCGTAAATGACGTAATCTTACTATAATTGTTATTAGTATATAAGCATGTACTGTAAAATGTTAGGTACTATGCAAAATGCAAAAGTAGACTTTTCGGAACTAGAGGGCATGCCATCGTTAGTTGATTCAGGGGGTGAGTCATGGTTCGACATATTCTTGAGTTTAGTAGTCTTTTCTAGCTTGTTTTTAGTGATTGGCTTTAAGCTAGGTGACAATTTTGGACCTAATTTTTTTGCTACTACTGTTTTATTTTCTGTTTTTGTGTGGATAATTGCTTTGCCTATGGCATATTTAAAGCTGGAAAAAGACAAAAAAATAAATATTGCTCAGCAGAAGATACAGGCTTTTGCTAAGGCAAATAACTTTCAGTTTTTTGAGGAAGCTACTCAATCAAGCGTCGAGCAAAAGGGAAGTTTGTTTGATGTCCTCGTGACTTATGGCATGCCTACAAATATTATCGAAGGAAAACTCGGCGAGTATGACATGCAATTAATGGACTATGAATATTTTATCAACAAGCGTGAGTATAAGCTCAGAATCATGCGGTTGGGCCTGAAGCAAAAAATGCCCCACATGGTTATAGACTGCCTCGTTGAAGATGGCGATTCTGGAGGAGTGGGGCCAGGTGATCATTTGTACTCGACTTTGCCTATCAATTTCGACACATCACAAAAGATTGAGTTAGAAGGTGATTTTTACAAATTTTTCAGTCTGTATGCTCCTGACAAACAGGCTGTCAACTTACTTTCTATCATTGGTCCTGATACTATGGAGGTTCTAATGAAAATGAAATCTCTTTGCGATATTGAGATTATAGACAAGTACATATATTTCTATTGGCCTGACGAAACAGTTAGTAAAAAAAATTATCGATCGATTTTTGAAACAGCCCAAAGTGTGATGTCTGAAATAGGCAAAAAATTAAATACCATCAATCTATCATCTTACGCTTCGTCTAGCCAGGTGGTTGCTATGCCAAAAGATAAGCTCAACAAAAAATCGCTCTTATCATTTAATCGCAAAGAAATACCTTTGATGCTTTTTATTATTTCTATACCATTGCCTATGTTGGCTCTATTCTTTGGGGCTAGTCTTCCATTGATTGTCTTGGCTTTGTTGGGCATATTATTGAGTGTGTTCTCGGGTGTAGTTTATGTAGTATACGAAAAGCGTAAAACCCAAAAATTAGCGAATAGCCTAAAATCAAGGTTTAATAAATAAACTCCTTTTGGTTGGGGATGAGGGGATAGCGCACTTCACTTAACTAACTTATATTTTTTAAAGCTTACTATCACTCAATAGATCTTTTCGAGCGTGAGAGTTGATATTTTTTATTAATGTTCGTGTAATTCGTGGTGGCTTTTCGAGCATGCTATGTATTGCTAAATTATGATTAAAGTAACAATGTTTTGTTATGTATGGCGTATACCACATGACTGAGCGGATATATTTTCGAACTGGGACACCAACAAAATACAATAGCCGTAAGATAGCGCGAAATAGCCAAGATGGAACGGGAATGAATTTTATATCTCTATAGCCAAGGTCGTAAAGTGCCGATTTTAGAAGAAAGCTAAAGTCTGGCAGGCTTTTCTGTGTGAGATGAATAGCTATGCGACGGGTATTGCTGTGCGAAAGTTTTATCATTGAGGAGACAACATAGTCGACAGTTACGAGGTCGATTGTGGCCTTTTTAGGGTAAGGCATAAAGAGGGCCGGAACGGTCAGGGTGCCTTTTTTGGTGTCGTATTTGGTACCGGTCTTACGTAAAAAGAGGCCCAGGATGGATTTTTTTAAAAGTGTCTTGACTATTTGTGTTTTCAGAAAATGAAAGACGAACATATAGCGATAATAACCAAAACTACACCCTTCGGACTTGCCTTTGTGAGCATCGCCTATGATGATCGATGGACGGAATATAAGATACGGAATAGAGCAATTTTTGCGGATGTATTTTTCTGCTTGGAACTTTGATATTTCATATTGGTTGTGAAAATCTTGACTCTTGTTGAGTTCGCTTTCGGTGAATGATGTCGCATTTCCACAAACGTAGGCTGTACTTACATAGAAAAAATTTTGTGCAACTCTTTGGGCAATGGATAAAGTGTTTTCGGTACCATTGAAATTCGTCTTTTGCACAGATGTTTTGTCAGCTGTTAGGAATGATAGATTAGCAGCAAGGTGCCAAACTGAAACAGAGTGTTTTTTGAGTGTCGATATATCACTATGTGATAAACCGAGATCTTTTTTTAGAATATCCCCCTTCAAAACCTTTAGCCTAGCAGACTTTCCATGCAAGTGATCACCGAAAATACCCATAACTTTTTCTTTTGCTGTCATATCTCGAGAATCGCGGACGACGACCCAGACATGTTCACCAGAACCTAACAAAGCTTTTACCAGATGTCTACCAACAAAACCAGTTGCTCCTGTCACAAAATGT
>JBBTRW010000042.1:0-3441 GCA_038064995.1 Patescibacteria group bacterium
AGCCCTCGGCTGCACCGGCACCTACTATCAGATGCAGCTCGTCAACAAACAAAATAGTGTTGGCGTCCTCTTTAATTTCGTCCATGACTTTCTTTATACGCTCTTCAAACTCGCCGCGATATTTTGTGCCGGCAATCATTCCTGGCAAATCTAGCTGAACAATACGCTTGTCCAATAGATGTTCCGGAGCTTGTTCGTTGGCAATTCTTTGAGCCAAACCTTCGACTATTGCGGTCTTACCGACACCAGGATCACCGATTAAGACTGGGTTGTTCTTTGTTCGCCTAGACAAAATTGTTATCATTCTGTTGATTTGTTCGTCACGACCGATAACTGGGTCTAGTTCGCCCTTAAGTGCCAGAGATGTAAGATCAATTCCAAAAGTATCTAGCACGCCTTTTTTGCCACGACGTTTAAAACCAGTCTTTGTGCTGGTGCTGCCTATATGAAATGCTTCTTTTTGGTCACGTAGGTAATCGTCCAGTTCGGCAGAAATTTCCTGCATGTCAATGTTCATATCACGCAGCAGCACACTTGCGCGAGCATTTTGTTGAGATAAAATACTGTACAAAATATGTTCGGTGCCGCAATAATCTTGATGATGTTCTTGGGCGGTGTCCCAGCTCATCTTTAGCGTTAATTTTGCAGTTTCACTAAGGCCGGTTGCCCCCGCACTAATAACAAGAGATCGTGGGGTTAAATTCAGGGCCGTATGGGCTCGCTCTAACGTCAGACCATTATCAAATAGCACTCTGCCACCAACCGAATCAGGCTGCGACAATAGGCCAAGCAATAAATGCTCGGTTCCAACATATGAACTACCTAGACTCCTCGCAATCAATTCAGCTTGCTGCAAACTACCCCGTGCATTGTCAGTTAGATACTGAGCGAAATCTTGAAAGTTTTCTGGCATACGCTTATTATAATCCTCCAATAACAAATAGTATACCTAAAATTATAGCTTAGTTAGCACTCGTGTCAAGCGAGTGCTAATTGTTGGTAGCGTCCTTCTTGCACTCAAATACGATACCTTGTCGCCAAGTTTCATTCTCAAAATAATCGTCTCCAACTCCAGACATTTCCATCGCTGCGCGAGATAGTGCACCTGTGCGCTTTATACCGACGGCATGCCATCGTTCAGCATCTTCTGATATTCCCGAAGGTTCTGGCGTGACAGTCTCGCCCAGGACTACAGCACTTTCTTCTTTGCCTGCAATTACTCGGTGGAGACACTCCAAGCACCCCTCCGGTATACCAGGCTCATAAGCGTAACCCTCAAAACTACCATTAGTAGATTTGAGTTCCAACTTACAGCCCATGGTTATTACTCCGTAGCTTCTTCAACAGCGTTCAGTAGAGAATCTTCAATGTTCTTGCGCGGTTTGGCGACTGGCTTGGTCGCAGTTTCGATGTCTAGTTCATAGCCTGTCAGTTGCGAGGCTAGGCGCACATTTTGTCCACCTCGACCGATGGCAATTGACTGCTGATCTTCGTTAACGAAAACTTTAGCGCGCTTGTCGCCTTCTTTATCGCTGACTATTTCTATCTTTTGGACCTCAGCAGGACTCAGAGCGGCTTTGATAAACGTCTGAATATCGTCGTTATAAGAAATAATGTCGATCTTTTCTTGGTCACCGACTTCGTTCATGACTGCCTGAATACGGGTACCGTGACTACCAACAAATGTACCAACAGGGTCAACGCCAGGAACGTTTGAAACAACGGCAATTTTACTGCGGCGGCCAGCTTCGCGGGCAATTATTTTAATCTCGACTGCACCTGTTTCAATTTCTGGAACTTCACTGGCAAACAATAGCTTTATAAAACCAGTACTAGCACGAGACAAAATTAGCTGAGGACCGCGATTACCACGCTCGATTTCCTTTAGCAAAACCTTGACCCGAGATCCTGCAGAATAATATTCACCCTGAATTTGTTCGCTTGCTGGAATAATACCAGTTGCATTACCCAGGTCAACACGAACCACACGAGGCTCTACACGTTGAACTGTACCGTTCAATACTTCACCAACTTTGTCTTCAAATGCTGCGCTAACGACTTCACGTTCAGCCTCTCGCAATCGCTGTAAAACAACTTGTTTTGCAGTTTGAGCAGCCACGCGACCAAAGGTTGTAGCCTTTGCGGTTTTTTCTTCGATAAAGTCACCTAATTTGGCGTCTTTTTGAATTTTTTGGGCGTCCTCGAGGCTAATTTGATTAATGTCGTTTTCGACTTCCTCAGCAACCTCGCGGCCTACAGAGATAGTCGCTTCACCGCTATTGGTGTTCAAAACCGCCTTGACCAATTGGTCACGCTCGCCGTTATCACGGCGCCATGCAGCCGCTATAGCTTGTTCGATAACTTCTACCACAGTGTTTTCGGGCAAGTTTTTCTCTTCGGCAATTGTTCGCACTGCCATTGTTAATTGTTTTAGGTCTAATCCATCCATAGTTTCTCTCCTTTGATTAAAAAACCCGGGCCTTGAAGGTCCGGTAACTACACCTAATACTACATGATTAAAGATCTTTTTGCAAGTAGCGCTACCAAATTTTGGCTCGGTCTTGCTTGGGGCGATACAGTTTGTCTGCAGACAGCACTGAAAATGCCTCATAAAAACCATCAACATGCTGCAGCGTAGCATTTACCCTAAACTTATCTGGTGGATGAGGGTCAGTTAAGGCAAACTCACGGGCTCTTTGCTCGCGGTCCTGGCCAACCTCTACTACTGCAAAATTCATGAAGAACTCTTGTATATCTTGGTCGGTAATATTCTCGCCTAGTTTTTCGCGCAAAGTATCCAGCGCTAACTCTAGTCCGCCTAGGTCTGCGATACTTTCGCCAATAATCAAATCACCGTTCAGCTTTAGTCCGGGCAAAACTTCAAAATTATTTGCTTGGTCTTTGATAATCTGTGCTTTTTTTGCAAAGCTTTTTCTTTCGGCGGATGTTTGCCATTGCCTAACGTTGCCATCGGCATCAAACTGACACCCCTGATCGTCAAACCCATGGGTCAGCTCGTGACCTATAACCGTACCTATACCCCCTAAATTTTTTGCATCAGAGGCGTTGGGGCTAAAAAAGGGCGCTTGTAAAATTGCCGCAGGAAAACATATAACTAAACGATTTGGATCATGGTAAGCATTGACGGTCTGAGGACTCATGTACCACTGATCGCGGCTGTTCTTTTGCCCAAGCTTGGCAAGTTCGTGGTCTACATTGTAATGTTCGGTGGCAATAATATTATCTAGGTACGATCTGCGAGATATTTTCAGTGCTGAAAAATCACGCCACTTGTCAGGATAGCCCACCAGGACTTTCATGTTATTTAATTTTTTAATGGCGTATTGCCTTGTGTCATCACTCATCCAGTCTAGCTTTTGTATACGAATGGCAAAGGTCTTGGTAACGTCATCAACCATAGATTGAACTTTCTTTTTTGAG
>JBBTRW010000043.1:0-3592 GCA_038064995.1 Patescibacteria group bacterium
TCACATTTAGCGACGCCGATGACGAAACTGGCAAATCTACTGGCCAGGTAGAAGTCGTCTATATCCCGCCGCCTAAAAACGGCTACTCCAAAGACGTCGTGAATGCCATTGCCGACGGTATCAAAAAAGACAACCAGGGTACAGAGGTTGTATACGAATCACGCGTCAAAGTCGGTGATCTAGACAAACTGACCCTAATCACCACCTATGACGGCGAAAACTACAAGGTAAAAGCCAAAACAACCATCATCAAAAAAGCCGACAACTCTGTTTTGACTGTTTCTACCCAAACGCCTTTGCCAAACTGGGACAAGTTCCAGGACGCATACGACAAAATACACCACACATTCACACCATAACCAACAAAAAAATAGTAAACTAATAGCATATCAATAACGCGGAGGTGTAGCGATGAATAACAAAGTAATTATAGGTATTGTAGTAGCTGTGATAATCATAGGCGGTGGCGCCGCATTATATATGGCCAATAGCTCTAACACGAAACAAAGCGAGACTAAAAAGGTTGAGGCGACAAACGAAACCGAAACATCACTATCGGCACTGCTGGAAAAAGGTGACCCGCAAAAATGTACATATAGCGGCGAGGTAAAAAGCGGTGAATACACTGGCACATCCTATTTTTCATCTGACAAACAGATGCGAAACGACTACAAAAGCACCGCCAACGGCGAAACGCGAAACGGCAGCATGATTATAACTGGTGACACTCAATATTTCTGGAATACCGAGTCGAAAAAAGGTTTCAAAACAGCTATCAAAGCTGATGATTCACAACAAGCTAACTCCCAGGAAAACGAAAGTGTAGATACAAAAGCCAAATTTACATTTAAATGTACCACCTGGACTGTCGATGACTCAAAGTTCACACCACCTAGCGACGTAAATATCCAAGACCTAACCCAAATCATGCACAACATCCCGACCCCTACGCCTACACAATAAAGCAAACCCGACACAAAAAGAAAAGAGGTCCACAGCCAAGGGCCGACGCCTCTTTTCCGTAGACCTGTTCAAATCGACCTCTCCCAACTAGCGAAGCCGTCACTTGGACGCTGTGATCGAAGAATTACCTCGACCAGGTTGCACTCGGGAACATACTTCTGAACGAAATCAGCGGCGCAAACATTGATAGCCTCCGCGAAGGCCTGCAGCACCTCTTCGGTACGCTCCTTTCGCATCCACAGACCTTCGACAAAGATCACGATGTCATATGAGCCGTTGAACGCTACCTCTACAGGTGCGAAAACGCTCACCAGACCACGCGTGATCTTCATCTCTTCCACGGACGAAGCAGCATCGGGCAAGCTCCACCCCAGAAATTGGTTGATATCTCCTTGGTTAGCAGTTGTATTTGACAAGCCGTGCACTACCAGCACAGGCATGTTTTCACTCTCCTTTGTAGGCGACAATCTGCAAGAGTCTGTATTCCAAAACTCAATGTATATGTTATATCATAAATCCTGATGCTTTTCAATAGGGGTTGGTTACGCAAAGCAACGACCAAACGCCTTTGCCAAAATGATGCAGATGAAAAAACTCATCATCGCAGATTTCTAAAATTTACTTCAAACCATTCAGTAATTTTTTTAACGACACATACTTGTTTTTTTAACTAAAAAATGTTAATATAATCTAGCTATTCGGAGTTTTTTGAATGGTACCTTAACAATTTGTTAGTTTGTGTTTGTTTGGGTCGCTAAGTACATGCGACTTGTGTATTAAGCGACCTAAACAAGCAAACCCTTGAAGGAGGGACAATGGTTGTAGTAATCTCGGTTATCGTTGCGATAGCCGTCGGAGCTGGACTGTTCCTCTGGAGCAGAAATTCTTCGACCGACTTTCGTGTGAACGGAAAGGAATTCGCTGTAGGCGTCGCAGCAGCTGTGTTGGTGACTTTTGTGATATCGAGCCTCGGCACGAAAATCGCAATCAACAACATGGTTGGCGGCTACAAGGAATTCTGGAACGGAAACATCGTAAATACCGGCTCGAGCAGCACGTTCTGTCAGCGTGACGGGAACTGTCAACAAACCTACTCGTGCGATCCGTACATTGTGCTGGTGACCTATACCTACACAGTCAACGGAAAGACACAGACGGGTGTACGACCTGAAACTCGTTATCACGAGTGTCCATATGTCACGAGAGAGTACAGCTACTGGCTAAACGACTCTTTTGGCGATCGTCACATGCTGATGAATCACGGCTTTGCCGCGAACCCAGAACGGTGGCGAGGTGGAAAGGGCGTTCCTGGTGATGTCCCTAGGGGCATTCCAGAGACCTGGACAAGAGCGGTGAAAGAGCTCCGTGCTGGAGATCCACCACCCGCGACCAAGATCAACAAGTACGACAACTACATCTTGGCTAGTAAGAGAACGATTCTCAAGAAGTACAGCGAAGACATAGTGAAGTACAAGAAGCAGGAGCTCATGCCATCTCATACTCGGAACCTGAAGTCGCCACTTAGGCATGGTTTCGAGGCTGACAAGGTGGTGTTTGTGAAAACGAACCCGCCAAATCAAGATGAGTGGCAAAAGTCTCTGAGTCACCTAAACTCGGCGCTCGGTAGTGAACGACGGGGCGACATGCACATGGTCGTGCTTCCGGCACGACTGGTCAACAACCCGAGCAATTACATCCGAGCGCTTGTCGCACACTGGCAGAGCAAGGGAATAGGCAAGTGGGCGATTGGCAAAAATGCCGTCGCTGTGGTGGTCGGTCTAAGCGACGACAACAAGACAGTGAAATGGATCAAAGCCGACACCGGTATGCCAATCGGCAATGGCGGGCTCAAATCATCCCTCTCTCACGTCAAGGAAATTCCGGCCGAACCTAGGTCGTTGATCGGATACCCGATCGCGAAGTGGAACGGAAAAAAGCTTTCCTTTACCCACAGCGGAGGCGTCATCGAGACGGTTGTTCTCGAGACGTTTCCTTTCATACGTGGGTGTATGGACTGCAAGGACAAAAACGACTCTGGAACGTCATATGTGTACCTGAAGAAAGAACTCCAAGTCTCGACAGGAGCCAAGCTCTTGCTCGCGCTCTTGGCGACTTTTCTGAACCTGGGCATCTGGGTTCTCATGTACAACATGCCGTTCTTTGAACCTCTGACATCGATCAGCCGTCCCTACCGGGACAGCACTACTAAGGAGAAACCGTGGTACAACTAAAAATGATCCGTGACTGGGTCACAAACAACAAGGGCCTTGTTGGAATCGTCTTTGTTGCAACTGTTCTGCTGGTCGGCCTTTGGGCCGTCGTCAAGCACAACAGCATTGTCAACGAAGGCAATAAACAGCAGGCCACACTGAACGCTCAGTACGTCGACAACCAAAACATCCTGAGCGACTGCGTCGTCAAGATCCGCGAGTCGGCAAACGTCACCAAGGCGCAAGCCGCGACATTTGAGCGAGTCATGGTCGAAACCATCAAGGGCCGTTACCTCGAGGGATCGACTGCCCAACCGGGCAGTGGGGCGCTGTTTTCGGCGATCGTCGAGCAGTACCCAGACCTCAAGGGGCTGAACGACTCGTTTGCTCGTGTCTACGACACGATCATCGACTGTCGC
>JBBTRW010000044.1:0-2534 GCA_038064995.1 Patescibacteria group bacterium
AGCATGTAGTATATTTGTATACTTAAAGGTATTAGACTTTGTGAGAAAAAGAGAGTTGTTAGGTTAAAGGCAACTGATATAAAAAGCAGTGAAATTATTGATAAAGATAAAAAGTACGCCAGCAGCCTGAACACAGTGTATTTCACATCAAATAATTGATACTTTAGAATCGAGAATATGGTGGCTGCTATTAAAAGTGTTGACGACAAAGGTCCGACCCATGCCGTGTCTAGGGTCCCAGTTTTTATTGGCGTCATGATATTGAAAGTAACGGCAATAATAGTAGCAACTACTAGCGATATCATGAGGTATTGGATTCTTTTGCGGTCTATGCCCTTTGAGTGCAAGAACCTGTAGACGAATATGCCTGCATATAGTAGGAAATATACAGTAAAGTAAGGCGAGTAGATGTCATTGTACCCAGAGTTAACAGAGTAATCGTTAAATGGCTGATCATTGGCAATAAATGTTACAAAAAGATCCAGTTTGGCTAGTATGTATAGCGCCAATGTGGTTGTTGCTGCTAGTGGTATGAAAATCCACGGTATGTCACTTTTTGAAAAGCTAGTTTTTTTCGGGAAAAAGTGAGCAAAATATACGATTGCTAGCGAAACATACATAGGAATTACCATAAACATCTGGAGCCCCAGCATTGCCAACCTTTTGTTGTCGCTAAATAACATCAGCATATCACCGATCGCCCAGCCGACGATTAGCATTAGTAGCAGTAAAAAACTGATGTTAATGGTGTTCTTTTTACCGCTAAGGAATATCACGGCAATCATTGTTAAATTTATAAAGCCCACCAAGGCTAATAGAAATAATTCCATATACTGCTAATTATACATAAGAACTATCAGTATCGCACTATGTATTTATATATCTGCCCAGGCACTGTGTTTCGGCTATGTCTATACCGACTTCACCCATAAGCGATCTGATCGCTATCACTTGCCCTGAAGTCACCTCAGAGCGAATGGCTTGTTCGAATTCTCTTGTGGCCGAAATAGCGACTACCTCTGCCTCACAACCAAAAAGCTCGTTTCTTGCTGCTGGGCCAGTTCGCAGCGCTTCTCTTTCGCCATATTCAAAACTAAGCAATGTGCCCAAGCCATATTTGGTTTTGTCTATTCCGATTGGCCAAACTACGTGTCCCCCGCGCTCTTCTACCTGTTGCAAGGGAAAGGCGCCAGGTTGACTGTCATCTACTATCCATGCGCCGTCTATTTCCGCTCCTTGCCATTCGGGGCTATTAAGATCGAAACGTGCTGCAGCTGCGCCGATAGTGGCATTACAGCCGTTTATAGAGTCTATGTTGTTTTGGGTAAATACTAGTTTGGCGTAGGGGTATTTTTCTTGCAGCTTTTTTATCACGTTTTCGCCACGTTCTGGTCTGACGTCGCTCATTACGATGTTATTGGTCAGTCCAGTCTCGAGTAAAAGTTCGGCTGCGGCGGCGCCAATAGCACCAGTACCCACTATGCCAATTTTATCTAGAGTACCTTGTCTTGTAAGATGCCGATCGCGCGCTTGTATAAGCGCTTCGGCTACCAGTGCGACAGTTGCTCCATGCCCGGTTGTTGTCACTACAGATGTCTCTATAGTTTGTCCGTAGTTTGTTAACCTCGGCAGCATGGCAGCGAAGCTTGCCACGTCTACGCCAAGTCTTTCCACGCAAAAATCAGTGGTTTGGTTCATTATTTTTGTGATTTTTGTAAATGCCTTCACTAAGTCTCCACTATCTTTACCTATGTCGCTCAGTACAGGAGCATATACTTCCGCCCCAGCCTTGCCATCTGGCCCTGTATGGTAGCGATCTATGACAAACGGGCACATACCTGCCATAAATACTTGCTTAGAGGATGTGTCGACATAACGCAACATTGGGAACAGTGAATCTGTTTCTGTGGAGTATTCGTCGTTACTTCCCGGGGGCTTACGTTCTATTCGGGTAGGCACTACAAAGGCAAAGGAGCCCGGAATTTCAACTGCCTGTCTGCCTTCGTACACATCAAAGTGGTGTTCTATGATTTGCCGAGTTTGACCCCATGCATCTTCAAACGTTTTGTCACCTCTGTACTCTGGTAAGAGATAAAAGCCAATTGCGTCTAGTCTTTGTATTTGTTTTTTCAAAGAATACTCACCATACTCGGGTTGCCAAAGTTCAGGTTTTGCCCCCTTTAATCCTTGGTAATCTGTTAGTGCGATGGTTTTTAGAAGTTCAGCCATATTATATACCTAATAGAACGTATTATATCCCACAACAGAGAAAAAACAAACATGATAAACTATAGAAAATGATAAGCACAATAATTTTCGTGATTTTGTTGATCGACGTAGTTATTTTGACGGTTTTTCTGTTTCAGCTGACTCTCTCTAGCCAAAGGTACAAACCAAAGCCAGGTGAACTTGGCAAGATTAATAGATTAGATGACGTACCTTCGGTTAGTTTATGCATCCCAGCCAGAAACGAAACCCACGCTTTAGCCGATTGTCTGACGAGTGCTATCTCTAGCGATTATCCAAAGCTAGAG
>JBBTRW010000045.1:0-2775 GCA_038064995.1 Patescibacteria group bacterium
AGTTTATACTAAAGCATATCGCAAGCAAACTTGACGCAATACTAGAAAGTGGTAGCTGGCGTGATGCAAAATCCGCATTGCAAGAAGTCGCACAGCGTATGGATAACCATACTCCTATCTATAAGGTATTATCCGAGGAAGGCCCAGACCACGACAAGGTATTTACCCTGGGTGTCTATGTGGGTAGCAAGCTAAAAGGCAAAGGTACCGGCAGTTCCAAGCAATCTGCCCAGCAAAAAGCTGCCGAGGCGGCGGTAGAAAAATACGAAACGTCGCAGAAAAGCTAGTATTAAGGGTAGCCTAGAGGTTGACATAAAGCACTCCGTATACTAGAATAAATAAGCTTTCCCCCGTAGCTCAGTGGATAGAGTGTCGGCTTGACGTGAGAAGGAGGCCTCCGCGGGTCTCCTGTCTTCATATGAAATTTGTGTCGGGAGGCGACGTCAGTCGTTGACATGATTTCTTAAAAGCCGGAGGTCGTTGGTTCGAATCCAACTGGGGGAGTTGGCCCATGTAGCTCAGTTGGCTAGAGCGCTTTGTGTATCTACCCGCCAGGTAGAATACGTAAAAAGGTCGGCGGTTCGAGTCCGCCCATGGGCTTTTTGCCACTGCGATGAGATTACTCTCGTTTTTGGCACCAAAGGTCATCAGCGCATTACGCGTTGGTGACCTTCTTTCTTTTAGGTGTTTGACATCTGTTAGCTCTTGGGGTACACTAATTATCAAGTCTAAACAATAATTTTAATAAAGAAGAGAGTTTTAAAGATATATGTTAGCTATTCGTTTGCAGCGACTTGGTCGCAAAGGTTACCCGGTTTATCGTGTTGCCGTACAGGAATCACAACGCCACCCTAGTAGCGGTCGTGTGGTTGCTTATGTTGGTTCATACAACCCACATACAAAAGCCGTAAAACTGGACAAAGAGAAAATCGAAAAATATTTATCTACTGGCGCGCAACCTAGCCCACGTGTCGTGAAGTTGCTGGTTGAAGAAAAAGTAAAACTACCCGACTGGGTGCAAAAAGCTGGCAAGAAAGAAAAGTCTACTCGTAACCCTAGTAAACTTCGCAAAAACCAACCCGAAGAAGTAAAAGAAGAAACACCAGCTACGGAGACTGAAGAAGTGGTCGAGGAAAAAGAAACTACACCTGAAGTTGAAGAAAAGGTTGAAGAAGTTATCGAGATTCCAGCTGAGGAGATTGAAGCTCCAGCCGAAGTAGAAGAATCTACACCTGAAAAAGAATAAATTTTGTATTTCACTAGCCGCTAAGCTACAATAAAGCTATAAACGTAAGCGCGGCCGAGGAGGGTAGCTATGTCAAGTATTGACCAACAGTTTATAGAATATATCGTAAAGGAACTAGTTGGACATCCGGACGACGTCGTCGTCGATCGTAGAATAGACGAAAAAGGCGTCTTACTGGAATTAACTGTAAACCCCGAAGATTTAGGCCGAGTTATCGGCAAGCGCGGTGTGACTGCACAAAGTTTGCGAACACTTTTGAGGGCACTTGGCACCAAGAATGATGCTCGTTATAACCTAAAAATCATCAACAACGATGACTACCAGGGTCCGTCTAATAACACATCTAGCGCCAAGCCTGCCGACGACAGCACAAGCGACGATGCACCTGTGGAAGATACAACAGATGAAACTGTGGAAAACGAAGAGAACCAGTCAGATCTAGCAAAAAACACTCGAAAAGAGCTTGCGGATCTAGACGACCTTGATATATAATCATAGGCAGTTCAGGTGATCCACCACGAACATTGTCCTAGGTAAACAAGGACCACCGATAAAAACAAAAAATGCTCATGCGAGTCGAAAACTTTACAAAAAAAGTCTAGAGAGCTTTTGTGTCTTAAAAACCCAGTCATCCGGCTGGGTTTTTGGGTATTTTACACATACACCCTATAATGTATAACAGATGAAAAAGATACAGATAATCAGCCTATTCCCTGAGATGTTCGAGGGTGTTTTAAATACTTCTATGATGTACAAAGCCCAAAAACAAGATGCCGTAAGCTTTGAGCTAATTAATCTACGTGATTTTGGCATTGGCCCTAGAAAACAAGTTGACGACATGCCGTACGGTGGCGGTGACGGTATGTTACTGCGCTCTGAACCTCTTTTTGCTGCTGTAAACAAAGCAAAGGAAAATGACCCAACTGCCAAAGTTATTTTGCCGACACCTCGTGGTAAGTTATGGAAACAAGCAGCAGCAAAAGATTGGTCAATGCACCAGACAGGATTAATATTCGTTTGCGCGCGATACGAGGGGTACGACGAGCGTATAACAGAGGTGATCGACGAGCAGGTGAGGGTGGGGGATTATGTGCTAACTGGTGGTGAATTGCCAGCAATGACAATAATCGACAGTATCGTGCGGCTGATACCGGGTGTATTGGGTGGTGAAACCAGCGCCGAGATCGAAAGTTTCGCAGATGGACAAACCCTCGAATTTCCTCAATATACACGACCAGAAGAATTTCAGGGCAAAAAAGTGCCAGACGTGCTACTAAGTGGTCATCACAAGGCTATTGAGCAGTGGCGAGTAGAACATTCTGAAAAGGTTTCTGAAGACTAAACTAAAAAATAGCCCCTTAGGTTGCACTCTTTTTTGACCCGATCGGGTCAAAAAAGAGTGAGCTGGGCAAGTTTATAAACTGAGAATTTGGGCAAAAAAATAACCCCTCGCGGGGAGGGGTTAAGTGTTGTTGTGGTGGAGATCGTAGAGCGAAATCACCTTTTTGTTTTGTGATGTTTTTGTTTTA
>JBBTRW010000046.1:0-9326 GCA_038064995.1 Patescibacteria group bacterium
TCGAATATCTTGGGTTTTTAATTTGCCCTTTAGGTCGGCTGCCAGTTTTTCCTGCAGCTGTGATCGTTGTTCGTTTCGTCGTACATATAATGCCATTACCTAACAGTCTAACACGAAAGATCCCGGCCATAAATGCCGGGAAATTCGTGGTAATTATCTTGTCTTGCTGATGCTATTTGCTGTCAACGTCGCGACGGAAATAGTCATATAGGAAGAATCCAATAGCTGCACCAATCATCGGAGCAACAACCTGTACTAACAGTGCGTACCATATTGCTTCACTGCCTTTTAGGTTTGTGAATGCCTGCAAGGCTACCGCAACAGCTGGGTTCAAGATCGCTGTCGAGCCAGCAATGATGAGACCTAGAAATAAACCACCACCAACTGTGTAAGCAGCTGCGAACCGTTCTTTCTTTTCACGCAGTGCATTTGAAACTGCGAAACCAAATATTGCTGTACCTAGCAAGCTAGCCCAGAATGCATACCATTCTTTACCGCTAGTCAGCTGCTCTGCTGAAAACAGCTGTGGAGCCTGAGCCTGTCCGGTTAGTGGGTTAGCTGATGAAGGCTGACCACCTAGTAGCGCGTTTAGCGCCGCAAAGGCCAACATTGCACCAATAACCTGGAAAATAATATAGCCTATCGCCCTAGCTGTAGGAATTTTGCGCGTTGCCCATGCACCAAATGTGATAGCTGGGTTAACGTGCGCACCTGATAGGTTACCTACTGTCAAAACAATTGCAGCTAGTGCAAATAGTATAAAGATTGGCTGGCCTTGCGTAGCAATAACGACTGCCGCTAGCAGGAATGTACCTACTGCTTCGCCTAACAGAGCACCCAGTGGTGCATTCAAAACCAGGTCTTTTGTCGAGCTAGATGAGCTTTTACTAACCACTCTTTTAATTACAGTTTTTGATGTTTTCTTGCTTGTATTGGCTTTTTTGGTTGCCATAATCCGGTAATCCCTCCGTTTATCTAACTTTATGGCAGTAATTGTACATACAGCGTTGCTATGTGTCAATCCGCCGTCTGGCGAATGCTTGCGCAAAGCAATAAAATAGTTTATTATAGTTGATATGAACAACGATCTTTTATTACTAGACTCACCATTCGCAAATTTCACCCGTCGAACCTTCTTGGGTGTTTTGTTGACAGCTATTGTTGCCGGCATTGTTACATTAATTTTGACCTTGGCCGTCGACAAAGTGGTTTTGCAGCCGGCGCTGTGCGGCAGTGACGTAACAACCTGCGCCCAAAGCGCTCAGGCTGCATATCACATAGCCAGTGTAATTGCAGCCATACTTGCGGTCGTTATGTTGGTTCAAGCTTCTGTTTACCGACCTCTGCTTGTTGCCCTAGCTGTTACCATCAGCCTATGGAACATTTACGACGCCTTTTTAGCCAGCGCCCCTTGGCCGTTGCAGCTGTTAATCCTGACTGCACTTAGCGTGTTGGCCTACATGTCGTTTGCGTGGTTACTGCGAACATATAATTTGCTGATCGCCCTAGCAGGCACCGTTTTCCTGATAATTATCAGTCTGCTAGTCACTAATCTTTAGTTTGTCGTCGCCAGACTTTCCAGCCGAAAGCTGTGATTTGCTGGCTATCTGATCAGCTACTTTTGTCAAAGTTCTACTGCGAACGCCCTCGACTTCATGGAAAGTCTTTTGCGCAGTATCTATCTGAGTACCTAGCCTTTGCACGTGATCGCCAAACTTTACATATTCGTCCTGGAACTTTGAAACCAAACCAAAAATCTCTTGCAGGTTCTTTTCGTAACCAAAGTTTTTGTATGCCTGCATGACTAGACGTAGCACAGCCGTGAATCCAAACGGACCAGCTAAAATGACTTTTCGCTGGTTGCAATATTCGTTAATCTCTGGCAGTTTTTCATAAATAAAGCTAAAGATCATTTCGTTCGGAATAAACATAACGACAAAATCCAGGGTGTTGTCTTGCGGATTGATGTAATCTTTTGACGTGACTTCCTTGACTTTTGTTTTTATTGAATCAGAAAACTTTTTTAATATCTGCTTTCTTTCTGAACCAGTTGTTGATTTTTGATATGCTATCAGTTCGTCAAATGGAAACTTGGCGTCAACATTTAGCTTGGATCCGTCTGGTAATAAAATGGTGAAATCTGGTCGTCCAGCCGCGGTTGTGCTTTGTTTTACGAAATTAACTTTTTCAACAAAGCCAGCTGCTAACAGCAGATCTTCGGCAATTTGCTCGCCCCATTCACCACGCAGGCGATTATTCGACAGCAAGTTTTTCAAACCTTCGGTTGAAACTTGCAAGCCTTCGGTCAGCTTGGCTGTGTTGGCCAACTGTTCACGAATTGCGGCATTTTGTTCTTTTAATCCACCAACCTCTTTTCGGCTGCCATCCAGCTGCTTTTCTAGGTTTTTGGTTATTTCAGACAATAGCTTTTGGTGATCAGCCAGTATGCCTTTTACGCCAGATTCAATTTCTTCTTTATTGTCCTTTCGCTTGTCATCGTGCGTAGCAGTCAGTTGCAGCAACATCTTTTGACCAACAAAATAAATTGCAACAACAATAATAACGACTGCGAACAAGGTTGCCCCTATGATAATTCCCAAAGTATCCATATATCTATTGTAGCAAAGTCAGTGTTACGATTTGGTCGTTTTAGGTTTCGTAAAGTACCACAACGCGCCAAACGATGCGAAAATGAGTCCGCCCAATACATCTAGCGGTGTGTGAACTAGTGCCAATACCCGACCCAGCGCCACTAAACCAACCAATGCGAATAACAGATAGGCAGTTTTTCGTTGCTTTGTTTCAAACCATACTGCATATGCAATCGCGGCACTGAAAAGCACGTGATCTGACGGAAAGCCTGCGTTGTCCAGATATGCGGCCTTGGCAGCAACACCCAGTTCTACAAAAGGTCGCGCGGCATCTGGTTGCCACAAACTGGCCACTAATTTCGCGCACAGCAAAGCTGTTAGGCCAGCCAAAATTATTCTGCCGTATGCCCGCGCACGGTTAGAACCTTTCGGTAATGCAAACAAAAGGCAATACGCACCTATCAATGCAATTGCTGGCACCAAGCCGTCGGCAATGAGTCTTATAGCAGTATCCATTGACGTCTATTCTATGCTCTTTCACTCATACGCGCCAGTCCAGAATCTACAATTTTTTGTACTTTTTCATCAGACTAACTAGGGCTGTAATGGATCGGCCGGACCTTGGTCTTCGGCTGGTACTTCACCTTCACTGGGCGGTGTCACCGGGTTAACCATAGGGTCTACAGGCGGTTGAGGTGCTTCATCTGTTATTGGCACTTCGGGTGGCACGTCTGGTGTGATAGGTAACGGTGGAAGTGCGCTCAATGCTTCGTCTACTCTGTTCACATCATCTTGTGGTACTTGATCAACCGGACTAGATAAGTTAGTTGTTTCTGGTGCGACAGGGTCGCTAGAAAAGCTAGGTGCGGCGTTGTTAATCGGTGGCAGTGTTGATTCTTCGATAGTTGGGGCGGCAGGTGCGCCAAAAGAAGTTGCGGGCTCTGATGGGCTTGGTGGTGTTACATCAGTTACTGGCATGCTAGAAAATGTAGAGGTCGCAGTTGGCTCGCTAGATACTGGCGCAGCAGGAACTGCCACATCTTCTTTTTTACCGCCAAATAATTTTGACCATATACTTTGTTTCTCTTCTGGTTGGGGTGTTTGTGTATTTGAATCCATAATGATTACAAGATATCAGATATAACCAAAAAGCACAAGCTTTAAATAGGCAGCGGCTAGAATTTTGCAACAAAATCTGGTTAAATAATACTAATCAGATAATCGGAGGTACAGGATGAACGAAGGTGAAATTGCCGCTAGGATAAAAGAGTTGAAAGCTGATTTTCAGTCCGATACCGAAAGAAAACTTGAAAATTTTGACCGACACAAAAGCATATTGCTGGCAATTGGGGAAGAATTTGGCTTTGACCTAGATGTCGCCACCGATATATACGGCGATCAGTTACTAGACCCACAGGAATCTAGGTGCCTGTTAGAACAATGGGTGAAACTATTAACAGCTGTCAAAGACAATCCTGGAGGCGACTTGTTAGTTATCAGACAAGTGCAAGTTCCTACCGGAGTTCGATCGCTCGCTCACAGTCCAGACTTAAAATACCACGAACCTGAAGTAGAACTTGCGCTTGTTAAAAACGTACATCCCAAAGACATTATTTACGTAGCTACCGACCCCAAAAGTAATACGCCTGCATACATAGCAGTAGGGGGCGAGGAGGTCATCATCAAATACCCGGCTCGAGAGAATGAGAGCGTGTATGGGCTATTGCAGCCACCCGGCGACAACCCTGGCCTTATACTTGCACAGAAATTTGACGCCACTCGGCTGTTCGCTCAGTCTGCAAGTGGCATTGGCTCGCCTGATATATCATTCATTTACGACCCTTCGCAACAAGAGGCCCGAGAGCTTATGGACAGAGGTTTGCTGTATACAAAGTTTCCCCCATTTATCCTTAAACTTCTGAGGCAAGAGATGGCTGCTCAAAGGTTAGGGCATTAACCATATGAAAATAACTCCTCCCCTGATATAATACTTTTTATTATTAGGATTGGCTATCCGCCAGCCGGCGAAGGTAAGGCATCCCGACTCGTCGGGAGATTGGGGTGAATCCCTTTCGAACCCCGCGGTACGTTATAATAGAAAAGTTCAATATTGGGGATTGGCCAAGTGGTAAGGCACCAGGTTCTGGTCCTGGCATCGCAGGTTCGAATCCTGCATCCCCAGCCATATAGAACGCAACGACATATTTAACTCCTTTTCTTTATTATCACCCCTGTCGATGGGTGCTTTATTATTAGTTTGGTTACTCATTTTGTACCTCCTATTAAAGTACGGCTTAATTTAACATTTTGAGCGATTGCTCGGCTAAAATTCGTGTACATAACAGATACAGCACCTTCGGTATATTCCAGCTTTCTGAATAGTTTGGTTATTATTGTGCGTTTCTGTTCTGGAGTCTTGTGTGTATAGATTTCAGCGGCTTTCTGGGATAGCTCCAGCAATACTAGCTTCTTGTCTAATATGACTGATAGCGTCTTATCTACCTTGCCCAGGCGCTCTTCTAGCTCAAGCCTATTTTGATTGAGCTCCTGGTGCTTCTGGCTGTACTTATCCTCGCTAATATCGCCCGCAAGCTTGTCGTCGTAGAGATTACTATCCATACGCCTTATACGGTCTAATTGTGCCTCAATGGAGGAGATTAATTTAGAGTTATCTTCAATAGTGGCATGGTGCTTACCGCGCATTGCCTCGGCTACCCATTCGATCACTTCGGGAGAAGGACAGACTAGGTTCTGCAACATACGTGCCACCTCTTCTTCGATTGCGTCCTCTCTCAGTAGTTTTCGGCCTTGGCACTCTGTACTCTTTCGCTGACACGCGCCGTAGTAGCGCCCTTTTTGAAGTTGCCAGGTTACTAAGCCACCACAGCTTGTGCAATGAATAAGGTTCTTAAATACCGGATTATGCTGTCTGTACCGCGTCGGTGTTTTACGGCGCATCTTTTTCTGGACTTTATCGAACACTTCTTTTGATACGAAAGTTTCCTGTACGCCAGGAGTGTCAAGCTCGTGGCGAGTACATGAGACACCCTGCTAACCTCCGAACGCGTTGGTTGCCAGTGTAGTCACAATATTACTGAGAACAAACGCCCCGATTGTAATAGCCAGGCCAATGAGTGCGTAGGTAATGGTACGCTTGCCACGATCAAGATGTTCAGGGTTTCCTGAGCTGGTAATGTAAATAAACCCGCCCGCAACCAAAAAACCGGTCGCTACGAGACCGGCAAGTCCTGCAAAGACCGTAATTATTGATCTAATAAAGCTTTCGACGTTGCTGACACCTGCTGTAGCAGCAAACGCTGGCTCGGTAAGTACCAGCGGGATACCTAGTGCTATAGTAAGAACTATTATTTTAATTTGTGTGGAACTTCTAATCATTGTGACCCTCCGTTTATATTTTGATAAATATTGTAAATTCACCATTCACCATTATCATAAAACAAAGACTTGCAAAAAAGCAATAGTTATTTTATAACATAAGCATTTTCACATCCTAGTGCCATATTTACCTTTTACATATACTTTAATCCTGTGCGGGGGTACTTCTCTCCTTTAAAACGGAGGTAATTATGCTATAATATCAGCATGAAACCAAGGCTAATACAAACATTTCTTCCAGATGGTTCGCTTGAGGGCATAAAAGTTGTTGAGTTGTCAGAAAGCTCGGTTAAAGCCTTTGTCGTCCCCCGCATTAAGCTAAACGAGTTAAGAAAACGTCAAGAGATAAACCAGCCTTCACTCTATTTGTTAATCAATTCAGCTGACAATCAGCTATATATTGGTGAAAGCGAAAACTTTTTTCATCGTGTAAAGAATCATGATCAATCAAAAGACTTTTGGGATCTAGCAATTGCAATTGTTTCTAACACAAACAGTTTGGAGAAAAGCGACATAAAGTATCTTGAGTCTTTAGCTGTTGAGAAAGCTCAAAAGACGGCAGCAATGACGGTACTCAACCGAACCATACCGGCACGAAACAACGTTCATGAATTTAAAGTACATACTCTCGAAAAAATGCTTGAAGATATTGCCATGATTGCTGAATCACTTGGTTTCAGTATCTTTGCATCAGAGAAAGATGACAACGAATCAATCTGGTATTTAACTACCAAAGGTAAAACTACAAAAGCTCAGTTCAGGGGTGATAAGTTCGTCATACTATCTGGGTCAGTAATAGACAAGTCCTACGCTCCAAGCTGGGGAAAGGCATTCCCAAAGTCATTGACTGAACGTGAGGATCTTTTTAAGAGTAGCGGACAAGATCTTGGTGACAGCGTAGAGATCATTAACAACATTCCGACACGTAGCCCGAACCACGCTGGAGGAATCGTGACCGGCAGAAATGTTAATGCATGGATAACCTGGAAAAACAGAGATGGCAAAACAATGGATGAAGTCATGAGGAAAGAGATAGTATAGAGATATGAATGATACACAAAAAGAGCAAGAACGAGCACGACTACACAGTACTATTTGGAAGATCGCAAATGACCTAAGGGGTTCGGTAGATGGATGGGACTTCAAACAGTATGTACTAGGCATACTGTTTTATCGTTTTATATCTGAAAACCTTAGTAACTACATCAACGCTGAGGAGCGTCGCACTGGTGCCGCTGATTTTGATTATGCCAGCCTAAGCGACGATGCAGCAGAGTTTGGCCGTAAGGATACTGTGGCTGAAAAAGGTTTCTACATACTTCCAAGCGAACTATTCGAAAACGTTCGCAAGCGAGCAAAGGATGAAGACAATTTGAACGAAATTCTTTCGGGTATTTTCCGTAATATTGAAAACTCTGCCAAGGGTGCAGACAGCGAAGATGACATCAAAGGACTATTTGATGATCTTGATGTCAATAGCAACAAGCTAGGACAGACCGTTGCCAAGCGTAACGAACGACTCGTGAAACTTCTAGATTCGATCGGTAGCCTTGAAGTAGGTAGATACGAAGACAACACAATCGATGTCTTTGGTGATACTTATGAGTTCTTAATGACAATGTATGCTTCATCTGCTGGTAAGTCTGGTGGCGAATTTTACACCCCGCAAGAAGTCAGCGAATTACTTGCACATATTACTACCCTCGGCAAAGATACTGTAGACAGGGTTTATGATCCTGCCGCAGGCTCTGGCTCGCTACTACTTAAATTCGCAAAAATTTTGGGTAAAGATAATGTTCTACAAGGATTTTATGGCCAAGAAATCAATCTGACTACCTACAATCTTGCTCGTATCAATATGTTCTTGCACGACATCAACTTTGAGAAGTTCAACATCGCTCATGGTGACACATTATTGGATCCACAACATTGGGACGAAGAGCCATTTGATGCGATTGTTTCAAACCCTCCGTACTCTATCAATTGGGAGGGTGACGCTAATCCTTTACTTATTAATGATCCTCGTTTTAGCCCTGCTGGCGTATTAGCCCCAAAATCTAACGCGGACTGGGCGTTTAATATGCACATACTTTCTTGGTTATCTACGTCAGGTACTGCGGCAGTTGTTTGCTTTCCTGGTATTTTTTACCGCGCACATTCAGAGCAGAAGATTCGCAAATACTTTGTAGACAATAACTACATCGACGCTATTATTTCGTTGCCGCAGGGCTTATTCTTCGGCGCCAGCATCGCCGTCTATATTATGGTCATTAGAAAATCAAAGTCCGACAATAAGATTCTATTCATTAATGCCGACAATGAATATGTACCAACTCGTGACAGGATGAAAAATAGCAAAAAGACCAAAGACTTATCTGCAGCAAATATTGATAATATTCTAGAAATATATCAGAACCGAAAAGATATAGAACACGTAGCAAGACTGGTTAATTTTGATGATATTGTTGCCAATGATTACAACTTGTCCGTTGGTGGCTATGTTGAGGCAGAAGACACGTCTGAAGTAGTAAACATCTCTGAGCTTAATGTTAATATTGCAAATATAGTAGCCAAGCAGATTAATCTACGCACGCAAATTGACTCAATAGTTGCGGAAATAGAAAGCTCAAAAGATGAGTAAGATTGAGGAATTAATTGCAGAGCTTTGCCCGAATGGCACAAAGTATATAAAGCTAGGTGAATTGCTAGATTATGAACAACCAGGAAAATACATTGTTAAATCAACAGAATATAACGATGAGCACTTAACACCAGTGTTGACCGCTGGTAAGAGCTTTATACTTGGATATACGAGTGAGGAAAATGGAATATACTCCGCCTCAAAGTCAAAACCAGTTATCATATTTGATGATTTTACCACCTCTAATCACTGGGTTGATTTCTCATTTAAGGTAAAGTCTTCTGCGATGAAGCTACTAACGCCAAAGTCAAACGATATCAATTTTCGTTTTGTGTATTACGCAATTAAATGTATCTCCTACAAACCAAGTGATCACGCTCGTCATTGGATAGCGAAATACTCAGAGTTCAAAGTGCCATTTCCACCGCTTGAATTGCAAAATGAGATTGTAAATATTCTGGATAAGTTTACACAATTAGAAGCGGAGCTGGAAGCGGAGCTGGAAGCTAGGCGGAAGCAGTATGAATATTATCGTAATCAACTTTTGACGTTCAGCGACGAGGGGGGGGTACGATGGACCACGCTCGGAGAGGTCGGGATGTTCATTAGAGGTAACGGTTTACAGAAAAAAGACTTCACTGAAAGTGGTGTTGGCTGTATCCATTACGGTCAGATATTCACACACTACGGTACATTCG
>JBBTRW010000047.1:0-3177 GCA_038064995.1 Patescibacteria group bacterium
TATCTGCGCCATCTAGCAGTAGGGTATATAGAACAGCAAGGCTCAGTGGTCCTATCAGGAAAGGTAGTTCAGCCAGTACCGACCCAGCGCCCAGCGAAAAGGCTTCGGCTGCACGATCGGTCTTTTTAACTCTGTTATTTAGATATTTTGCCATTGATTCAGGAATCCATAGTCCAGTACCTTTTGATCGGCGGTAATAAAATATCATGACACTCACACCTATGGTCATATTCAGAATTGCCAGAACAAACCACGCGTATTGGATGTATTGGCCAACGCTCAGTAACGTCAGATAGGCCAGGCCACAGAATATCAAAACAGTTATGACGCTAGCTCCGAACAAGTACGCGATGTTTAGCTGCATTAGTCTACGGAATGAGCGATGAGAGCCTAGTGAGTGACCGCTGAGCATGGTCAGCAACGCAACGCCCAGCTGAAAGCTTGCGTGCAACAAACCAGCGAAGGCTACGACAAAAATAGGCGGAATATCAATCATTTTTTTGTTATTTTTCTTTTTATAGAGTTTTCACCCCATATACTATCACAAAACGCTTACGGTAGTCAAAAATACAACCATAACCATATTGACTTTTTAGCGAATATGTGCGAATATAGACATAACCAATTAAATAAACAAAAAGGGTTAACAAACAAAAATGGAAGCAAAAACAGACGGAATTGAACAAGTTACTTTGTCAGAAGTACTTGCGCTAGATTCATGGAACGAAGCTCGTACCAGTGATCAGTTGCAGAATTTTATTTCACGACGTCACAGTGTAATCGGTGTTTTAGACGAAGAAGAATAAAGTTACTTTAGAATAATCTCATATAAGCCCAAGTGTTTTATCTGATAGGGTAGTGATAGGGGACTACTCCCCCACCCCTATTGCATGTGATATAATCTTGTAGACACGGAGGGGTACCCAAGTGGCTTAAGGGGACGGTTTGCTAAATCGTTAGATCGGGGCAACCTGGTGCGAGGGTTCGAATCCCTCCTCCTCCGCCATGAAAACAGTCGAGCATCTGCTCGGCTTTTTTCATGCTTCGTTATAAATCGTACTCAGGAGGATACTCGTATTGATAGTATGGAAAACCATTAGTTGTTGATCCATCGATCTTTTCCATGCCGTCACATTTAATAGATGCTTTATCATATTCACTAGCAATTTTAGGATCAAAACCAGGAGAGGTTATGTATAAAACATCGTACCAACTGTCTAATGAGTAAACTACATAGTTTGTTTTAGTTTTTGATTGCTTTATGTCAAGCGCACCACTAAATCTTTCCTTATCTTTTTCAGGGGTGTAGTTAGTCATGTTGTAGCCAACAAATCCAATCTGACATTTTTGCATACGAGATATAGCTTCTGCCTCAGATATATATGTGAGACTAGGAGTGTCCAGACCATTTTCAATAGTAATAGCTCCGCACTTTTCTTTGACTTTGTCAGAGCGAGCCAATTCTTTAAGTGGCTTGAAATTTTCTAAAGCGGTTTTTCTATTCCATTCTAAAACGTTACTAGAATAACCATTTGAATGATCAAAATCTAGCTTTACACCAGGTATCCATTTAGACGACTCACTAGCTGTACCGCTACCATCGCTAACTTCTATTTTGCTTAGCATTTTTACCTTACAGGTTTTTATTAACTGGCTGGCTTCCTGTTGTGATATATTGCTGTTATATGCTTTGTGTATTTGATATTGTTGAAGCTTACTATAAATATTTGTACCCAATATGTAACCAGAAACAAGAAGGACAATGATTGGCAAAACAAGTTTCCATTTGCGTGGTTTTTTCTTGATTATGTATATTAGGCTGAAAATGAAATCAACGAATATTGCAAAAAGAAACGTGTAGTAAAGTGGCGGTCCTATAACGAGTAATCCTATCGACGAAGGTCCACCACCAAGGAGCTTAGAGTAATAATTCAAAGTTATAAATGCACCTATACCAATAATATTGATAAGTATCAAAACGGTACGTAAAAAGTAAAGCTTCTTTTTAGAAGGTGTTTTCTCTTGTGGTAAATTATTTTGGTTTATATCAGTTATTTTATTTTTATTCATGCTTACGTTTATTCTATAATATTTTTACTTTTTTTGTAAAGCTAATAGTTTATATGATACTTTACATCTGTTATAATCATCTGACGGTGATTCATTGCGATTCACCAATGCCGACGAGGCAGCGTAGCTCAGTTGGTTAGAGCGCGAGACTCATAAGCTCGAGGTCACAGGTTCAATTCCTGTCGCTGCTACCACGCAAGGCCCCCACTTTATGTGGGGTTTTTGCGTGGTAATTCGAGATTGACCTGTGACCGACAGGCGTAAACTAACGGTGTTAGTTTACGTTTTATCTGCTTGGCCGAGTAAATAGGCTTTAGCCGTTTACGAGCAAAATGATACACAGGTTCAATTCCTGTCGCTGCTACCACGCAGAAATCACTAACAGACGGATACATGCCGTCTGTTTTTGTTATGATTGGTATATGAACATATATATCGCCGGTAGGGTCAGTCAGGGTGAGGGAGATATAGCAAAATTGGCCGATCAGCTAGAGGCACGTGGTCATGAAATAACACTCAAATGGTGGGATAAAAAAGTTAAAAAACCTTTTTTAAATAATGTTGATCACTCACAGGTTTTATCTGATGAAATGGTCAATGCTGTAAAAAAATCTGATGTTCTAATTTTGTTCGCCGAGGACACGATTCTAGGCGCAGCTACTGAATTTGGTATTGCCATCGGCGATGACTCAAAAAAACGCGAAATAATTTTAATACATCCACCAGAGACCCGACAATCTGTTTTCTACACTCACTCATCCGTTGTTGTGTTAGAAAATGTTGATGCAATAAAGAAAAGGCCATGGTATTAGATGGCCGATAGTGCGAGGTAAAAAGAATTCACTATCCCCTGCTGTTTTTTGAAAGCAGTAAAATAGGGTAGAATAAAAATATGAGCAAAGGCGTCTTGTTACTGCTGGCAGGCATATTTGGCATAATCGGTGCCTATATTCCTATGATGCTCGGCTGGGATCCAACGGGCTTTGGTGGCCCTAGTATATTGGGCGGACTAGTAGGTGGATTTTTTGGCATTTGGCTGGGTGCAAAGATAAGTTCATGAAAAATATTAAGCTAAAGTCGGCAACATATATTGTTGCCGTGTCCGGC
>JBBTRW010000048.1:0-4777 GCA_038064995.1 Patescibacteria group bacterium
TTGCTGGGTAAGCCACGAATATGGCCAATAGAACTCTTTACAACAAAGTCACTACCGAGGTATTTTTCGATAGTTTTGGCTTTTGCCGGGGACTCTACTATTACTAAATTCTTCATATATTGGCCTTTTGGTCACGTTTGATATAAACACAACTAGTAATATTAATGCAAATTAAAAGCACCAATTGGTGCTTTCGGCCCACGAAGACGGAGCTTGGCTCGACGCCTTCGTGGGTTATAAATGCTTTAGATCAGCCTGATCTCGTCTGGCACCCGGTAGTTCGCAGCCTTGTACAGCAGTACTCCTGCGATTAACCCAGCGGTGATGACTAGTTTGCGCATCATAGATACCTTTGTTCGGGTTATCTTACTTTTTTATTTATAACATCTTTAGGTGCCATAGTCTATGTTATCGAATTGTCCACTGATTTCCGCCGAGGGCTTTTATGCTTCCCTTGATTTCTAGCATTGTCAGAGTTTGGTTAAAATCTGTTGGCTCAATTTTTGATTTCTGTAGTATTTCTTCTCCATCGCGTAGTCCGGACTGCAGTAGTTCTAGTATGGCTACCTCCTTTGGAGTATCGCCTAGTATAAACTGAGTCTGCTCGGGCTCAATATTTGGTGCGATCACCTCTAGTATGTCTTCTACTCTTGTGACCGGTATTGCGCCCTGGCGGATCAAAGAATTACAGCCAACGCTAAGAGGGCTGGTGATATTGCCAGGAACGGCAAAAACTTCTTTGCCCTGTGCCAATGCGTGGGCTGCGGTCGATAATGTTCCCGAGCGGGCGGCGGCCTCGACCACCACTACGCCGTCTGATATGCCGCTAGCTATTCTGTTTCTTTCTAGAAATCTATGTGCCATTGGTGATGTGCCAGTTTTGTATTCGCTAACCAGCGCGCCACCTTCTTGAACTATTTTTTTAGCTAAACTTTTATGGCTGGCAGGATAAACAGTGTCCAGCCCGTGCGCTAGCACCGCAACTGTGGTACCTTTTGCCTCTAGAGCTGCACGGTGGGCGATGCTGTCAATTCCCAGGGCTAGACCACTGACAACTACCACCCCAGCTCGGGCCAGTTCGTACGCTAATTTTTCGGCGATCTCTTTGCCATATTGCGTATGCTTGCGTGAACCGACAATTGCTATTGTAGGTATTCTTTTTTTTGGTAAATTTCCCAGAATATATAACTTTTTAGGAAAATCATCAAGTCCTATCGACCCCTGTAGAAATTCGTGTTTATCTGTTGATATTGTATTGATTTTCATAAATAAAGTGTTAAAGGTGTTGACATAAAGTCAAAGAAATGCTAATATGGCATATGTTCAGTTGCCCTTTTGGGTAACAGACGCACCTTATACCCCCTATTCTAACCATAAGTTTGCTATCAGTAAACTTATGACAAAGTTAGAGTGTCCGTGAGTGTGCTGAGACAAGTAACTACCCTCCACTTTATCAGCATACATAGACAAAACATCCTGCAATGCCCGCCAAATTTGCCATTTTTGCACCATGCAACCCTTTACCTCGTCAACGTATCTATGGATATGTTTCCTCAGTAAAAACTTGCCTGGCACAAAACTGATCAACTTTGGCTATAGAGACATTGTAGAATGTTTTGTCTATAAGCACTCGCGAGCACACTAATCCCTTTAACCAGCGGACCCCTACAATGTGAGGTGGGTCACGCTTCCTACCCAGGAGCCTAGCGGTGCGTTGAAGGGCTAAATAGCGTCAGGCGATGCCCACCCTTGCCTGACGCTTTTTAGTTGTCTTGAAATATATCAATAAACATGTTAAAGTATTATTAGATGATTTGGGAATAATCCCTTTTCTGTACATTTATAGATTGGAGGTGTGCCGATGGGCACCCCTATAGCTGAAAACCAAGATCCGGTTCGGATCCTTGTTGACGCTGACCCTGAAGGTCAGGTGCAGTCAGTTGTGCCAATTAGTTGGTGCATCTCCGAAGAGATCGCCGATCAGATCACGAACAAGAAGATCGTTGATCCGCATCTTTTGATCGTTATTTCCAATGACGGTCGAGAGCTTGAACGTCGTCTGGTGCCGCTGATGGCATTGATGGACTACGTGCAGTTTCGAAACTCTGGCACAAACACCATCCATGCGATGGTGGTGTGGAAGAGGAACGGGAAGTCCATCAAGGAGCAGATCGAGGATCGCTACGACAATGGCGGCTACAGGATGACACTTCTGGCGCACCGTCAACTCAATGTCGAGCGTTTGGAGTCGGAGCTTAACGCGCTTTCTGACTCCAAGGTCACAAGAACTCCTGGCAAAAGCCTGGAGTGGAGTCAGCAGAAGAGATCGGACAGCCTCGCAGCTCTCAGAGAAGAACTGCGAGAGGCGTACGGCTCTGATGAGCGAGTCCTCACCATTCGAAGCGATTTCGATGACATCAACAGCCTCGAAATCCCGACGTGGGTTGAGGTTGAGGTGCCAGAAGAGATGTTCGCTGCTGAGCCACCCGCATGGATGCGGTGGCTGGGCGAGTTCTTCAGTTTTTGGCCAAAACCAAAGGCTGTCGACCAGTGCGATCTTCGACGCCGAGCAATGTTGTCAGCATGCTTGCTGCCGCTTTGGGCGATCATGCAAGCCGGTAAGGCCGTGTTTTTTACGGTATTCTGGTTCATTGCTTTGCTGAACATTGGGTTGATGCTTTTCCTCGGCAAGAGGAACATCGACTTTGATGTTCTGAGGTCATCCCCGGCTCCGTCTGACATCAAGAGGGTCTGGAAAGGCACTAAGCCCTCGGTCTGGTGGTACAAGCGAGACAAGGATTACTGGTGCGGCTTTAACAAGCGCCGGTCACCGCTCGTAGCAATTAACCCACCGGTAATCGCTGGACTGTCAGCGGTTGGCGGCGTTCTGCTTTTTCTCGGTGTATACCGAGGTTTGACGGAGATCGCCGTGAACATTGCTGCCGTTCTGCTCGTGGTAGTTCTGGCAATTTGGATTAACTCAATGATCGCTGAGAAGTGGTCGAGTTCCCGAGCTGCCAAGGCGCGAGCCAAGGAAAGAGCTAAGAACGAGGAGCGCCGGATGCGTAAGCAGCAGCAAGCGCGAGCCACGAAAGCAAGGCTCGCAGAAGAGCTCAGTTGGCTCACCTGCCCGGATGCAACAAAGCAGTACCTTGTTGGCCTAGAGGCTTTGCCGAAAGGCCGACGTACTGTGCGTCTCCGCTTTCAGGCAACGAAAGCAAAGGTATGCAGGCCGTTCGCCGGCTAACCAATCCATAAAAATGGGCTCGATCGCTAACGCGGTCGGGCCCTATATACTTTATAGGTCCATAAGGGCTTTTTTATTTACTCAAATTTTGTGGCTGATGTGTTCTAAATCGCCGCTGATGAATTCATAGACTTGCTTGTCTGTGAGGTCTAGTACCTGAGGTAAATTGTCAGATTCTGCTTTGTTAAAACCGCTCAAAACGAAATTGATATCATTTTCGCGTCTGTCTTCTTGGTCGATGCCGACGCGCACACGTGCGTAGTCTTCGCCTAGGTGGGTGTTTAGGCTTTTGACACCGTTGTTACCAGCGTCGCTACCACCTACTCGGCTGCGAACAGTACCAAATGGCAAGGCCAGTTCATCGTGGATGATCAAAATGTCGCTGTTATCTATTTTATAAAAATCTTTGACTGATCGTACGCCTATACCGCTGTCGTTGTAGTATGTCGATGGTTTGTAAAAAATTACCTTTTCACCATCGGTGTCTTTCTCTGATATTAGGCCATGGAATTTGGACTTTTCTTGCCACTGCCCCGCTAGCCGATCAACGGCCATAAACCCGGTATTGTGCCGGGTGCCTTCGTATTTCTTTTCTGGGTTACCCAGGCCGATGATTAATTTCATTTTTCTTTCTTTTCCTCTTGGCGGAAGCTAAATTTTATCGGGGTGCCGATATAGTCGAATTCTTCGCGGACTTTCTTTTCTAGGTAGCGTTTGTAACTCCAGTGTAGAAGTTTTAGGTTGCTACCGTGCACAACAAACCATGGTGGGTTTGTGTCGGTTTGTACCATATAGCGGAGCTTCGGATAAGTGTTCTTTAACCCTGCTGGCGGATGCATACTTACAGCTTTTGATAGCACTTTGTTTAGCTTGGCGGTTTGGTATTCGACTTTGCGACGAGCGTCAATATCGACTACCAAATCAAAGATTTTAGTCACGTTTTGACCAGTTACGGAACTCGTGAATATCAGCGGTGCCCATGGGGTAAATTTGAAATAATATGCAATTTTAGGCGCCAAGGCATCGCGAGTATAGGCATCTTTGCCCTCGACACTATCCCATTTGCTGACAACGATTATCATGCCCTTGCCTGCTTCGTCTATCAGGCCGGCTAGGCGTTGATCTAGCTGGGTATTTAGCTCGTTGACGTCCATTAGTAGTAAACATACATCTGATTCTTCGATAGCCTGTAGGGTACGCAGTACGCTGAATTTTTCGATGCCAACCTCTTGTTTGCCCTGACGACGAATACCGGCGGTGTCGAGTAATTCAACATCGCGCTTTTTATATTTAACAGATACGCGGTTAACGTCGCGAGTTGTTCCGGCAACATTAGCGACAATTGCTTGTTGCTTGCCAGCTAGGGTGTTAAACAGATAGCTTTTACCTACGTTTGGACGACCAACTAGGGCGATCCGCAAGATATCATCGCTTTCGTATTGTCTGGCGGCTGGGATTAGTTCGACAATTGCTTCGAGTGTTTTGCGGATACCTCGGCTGTGTTCTGCCGAAGTTGGGATAATATTTTTG
>JBBTRW010000049.1:0-7530 GCA_038064995.1 Patescibacteria group bacterium
CGCCCCTGCCCTGAACTTGTTGGGTGTTATAGCTCAGGGTGATTGGGACGCCGTAAGCCGCCGACAACGTGATCGGAACGTACGCGACCTTGTTGACATCACCTTCGCGAATAATCACGTTACCCAGTCTGATCCTGACCCTGTCTTGAGCAACCGGCGGCGCGTAGGTCACGTTGACCGAGGCGCTGCCGACATTACCGGCTTCGTCGGTACAGGTGACTGTGATCGTGTTGTCACCAAGAATCAGCGTCACGTCTACACCACTGGTCTTGTCGCATGTCGGTATCTGATCCTGGTCATCAGTCACTCCGAATGTGAGATTCGCAGCATTGACCGTGAACGTCGTACCGTTTGCTGGTGCCGTAATAGTGACAACTGGTTCCACCGTATCTGAGGTCACGTTCACCGTGTCGCTACCAGTGTTGCCGGCGGCATCAGTACAGGTGACCGTAATAGAGTTGAGGCCATTATTCAGCGGAACAACCGAACCGTTACCCACATCACAGCCGACAACACCAACATTATCGGTTGCACTGTAGGTGACTACGGCAGAAGTCGCCGAGACCGTCGATCCATCTACCGGCAACACGATATCGACCACAGGTTCGATCTCGTCAACTGGCGTGTCGATTTCGTTGAACGTCACTGGAACCAAAGCATCGGCTCCAACTCCGTCCGTCAACCACACTACGCAGGTATAAGCGTTGCCGGGAAAACCCTCGGGCGTGTAGCTAACCTGCATGTCGCCTATGTTACCCCCGCAAGGATAGTTGGCGAACTCCGACAACGTCACTTCGACGCCGGGATCAGGGTTGGTTGACGTGGCGAAGTCCGAGATGTCCACGCTGACGGCCGGGCCATAGGCCTGAACGTCGTACGTGGGATACGGATTCGTCACGTTGGGAGTCGCCATAGCAGACGAAACCATGAACAGCGAGAGCATGACTGCCATTACGACAGCCAGCCCGAGCTTTCGATTTTTCATCAGAGGTACCTCTTTGTTTGGGATATGCCTGACGGCACATCTAACGGATAAAACACATATATGCGTCTTACGACAATCTAAAATTATAGCTAACTACCCCTGAAAAGTAAACCTTTACGCTTTTGCTTTCTCTAGTGAAATTGCTATTTCATGACCGTCAACTTTGACATTTTCTTTGTAAGCGTATTCCCCATCGCCCAATGAAACTGCCAGTGTCTCAGCCTCTATCGTTTTTTGGTGTTCTGTGATTGCCTCTGCCAACTCGCCACTAGCCTTGATGCTTAATTTTATCCGATCATCGACATTTAGACCGGCCTTTTTACGCCCATTTTGTACAGCACGTACTACTTCACGCATTAGACCTTCGCGTTTTAGCTCGGGGGTAATATCAATATCTAATACTACAATCTTTAAGTCATTATCTACCTGTTCACCATTTGCCCTACGACCTAAGCCATAGTCAATAGTTTTAACATTAACCTCTTCGGCTATGATGCTTTCTAGATTTGAATTGAGCCTTTCAGCCGCATGATATGTCAGTAATTGTAGCGGCTGACGAACTTTCAGTCCGTTATTTGCACGCTGCGATAAACCATCATTGATAACTTCTCGTGTATATGCCATATTCTTCAAGGCAGCATTGTCGATACTCCCTACTTTTGGCCAATCCAACAAATGTACACTCTCGCCGCCAGTTAGTTTCTGATACAATTCCTCGCTAAGAAACGGCGTAAATGGCGCCATTATTTGTGATAGCAGTGTCAAAACATAATGCAGTGTTCGATACGCATCGTTTTTGTCATGATCATCTCCCGATTTCCAAAAACGACGACGACTTCGGCGAACATACCAGTTTGATGCGTCGTCAATAAATGGCAAAATTGGCTTCACGGCTTCTTGCAGTTTATATCCATCGATATTTTCACCAACTTCGGCTAATAATTGATGCACGCGACTGACAATCCACTGGTCTAATGGATTTGTTAGTCCTTTTGGTTCAGTTAGCTTGCCGTCAAACTCCCAACCATCAACACTGGCGTACATTGTAAAAAAATCGTACATATTCCAAACCATACTTAGCTTGCGTGCAACATCTTTAACGTCTTTGTCAGCCAAGTTTGCGTCTTCTCCGCTAACGAGTGGCGAGTTCAAAAAGAACAAGCGCAGGGCATCGGCACTAGTTTCATCCATCAACTCTGTCGGGTCGGTGTAATTTTTGAGTTTTTTGCTGATTTTTTTGCCATCAGCTGCATTTAAAAAGCCTGCGCAGATCAAGTTTTTGTATGGTGACTGGCCAAATAGCGCTACATTTACGGCAGTTAGGCTATAAAACCAACCACGAGTTTGATCGACACCTTCCGTGATGAAATCTGCCGGAAAATTCGTCTCGAACTTTTGCTTGTTTTCGAATGGATAGTGAAATTGTGCGAACGGCATACTGCCAGATTCGAACCAACAGTCTATAACTTTACCGATATGTGACATCTGCGCGCCATCGAGCTCAAATGTGATATCCATAACCATTGGTAAATGATAATCATCTAGTTTTTTGCCCGTGAATTCTTCGAATTCTTTGTACGATGCAAAAGCTTTTATAACCGGCGTGCCATCAGACTTCACACCCTTCCAAACCGGAATCGGCGTTGCCCAGAAACGATCGCGAGATAGGTTCCAGTCCGGTGCGCTTTCAATGACATTGTGAAATCGCTTTTCTTTCAGCGTGCTAGGCACCCAGCTAGTGCTGTCATTCGCCTTTTGCATGTCGTTTTTTTGGTCTTGGATATCCATGAACCAACTAGAGTGTGCCTTATAGATTAATTTGTGTCCACAACGGTGACAATGCGGATATTCGTGCCTGATATAGTCAATTTTCATTGCCTCGTTTTCTGACAGTAATGTTTTTGCGATCTCTTTGTTGGTTTCCCAAATATTTTTACCCAACCAATGACCAGATACATAGTTTCCATTTTCATCAACCACATGCACAACCGGCAAATTCTTTTCTTGAGCCAAATTAAAGTCGTCTTCGCCATATGCTGGTGCGATATGAACGATTCCCGTACCGCTCTCATCTGACACAAACTCGGAAGCCTGAACTGTATGTGCATGAGGACCGTGATTTTCAAATAAAGGCTCGTATTTTTTACCAACTAGCCACCGACCAGCTATTTCATCGACAATTTTGTACTCCAACGGTTGATGTTTTTCGTCTTTAAACACATCTTTTACTAAATCTTTGGCAACAACTACTTTTTTACCATCATATTCCACCACGGCGTAAGTCAAATCTGGGTTCACCGCCAATGCTACGTTGGCTGGCAAAGTCCATGGAGTTGTAGTCCATGCTAATAGGCTAAGATCTTCGTCTACAAGTTTGAAATAAGTATACAAACTTGGGTCTGTAACTTCTTTGTAGCTGTTTTCCATCGCAACTTCGGACTTGCTGATTGGCGTGCCGTCATGCACACAGTACATCAGTACCTTTTCACCCTCGTAAATCTTGCCTTTTTCATACAAAGTCGTAAACGCCCACCAGATAGACTCCATGTACTCCTTGTCCATAGTCTTGTAAGCACCTTTTAGCTCTACCCAGCGCCCGACTCGGTCAATAACGTCTTCCCATTCGTTACCGCCCTGCACCATCGCCTCGCGACATTCACGTACGTAATCATGAATACTGATTTTTGCACCAATCTCGCTCTTATCTTTGATGTTTAGTTTCTTTTCAACGTAAACCTCAGCCGGTAAACCATGACAATCCCAACCCCATGTACGCTCAACTCGCTTGCCCTTCATAGTTTGATAACGAGCAACGGTGTCTTTGATGGTAGAAATCAACAACGTACCGTGATGCGGCAAGCCGGTAATAAACGGTGGGCCGTCATAAAACACAAAAGCGTTATCAGTAGAGCGATTCTCGACAGATTTCTCAAAAGTCTTGTTTTTCTTCCACTGCTTTACGAGATCTTTTTCGTATTCGATTGCTTTACGTCTAGTGTTTGCTTTAAACTTCACTTTTATCCTTTCTAAAAATAAAAATCATTTCTTTTGTCTGTCAGAATCCTATAATAGGACGGTACCATCTGACTTCCAAAAGAAATGACTCTTTTAGCGCTTAATTGTTCGCCTTAACGTAGCGTTCACGTTCGATTCTACTAATCCCGATGGATCGGGACGTTCTTTCGAAAACATTCGCGGTTGATATCCGCTCATCTCGAATAATCGAGAGCGTTACTAATATAATTCTACTCGTAAAACTAAATATTTACCAGAGCCAAGTATTTTTCTTGACTAGTGGTATAGACAACCACCAGTCCACAAGGCTGATGTTGCGCCTTCCGAAAGCTATCACCCATAGAAGTATCGCATATACAATGTGGTCATCAATAACGGGATTAGTCGCCAGTGGCATCGCTGCTAGCCACATTAATACCAGCAGTACAGTACCCGAAGCAGCTGCAATTCGCAGGCCTATACCTAGCAGTAGTAACACACCTATACCCACAAGACCTATCATGAACAAATAGTCCACCCAACCTTGGCCTACTAGGCTGCCGAAAAAGTCAGCAAATAGTCCGCTAGACTGGCTGGCGCCAGTTAAAAAACCTGTTGTTGGTGATCCGCCCTCTATCCAGGCTTTTGCAGGTTCTGTTGCGTACCCCAAGCCAAATGTTTTATCAAAAAATGCCCATAAAAATATAAATCCCATCGAGATCCTTGCTGCTGCTAGCGCAGTCCATGCATGACTATACTTACAGCCTTTTTGAATAGTAACTTTTGTATTTGACATATTATTCCTTGCGTTAAATTACGCTCTAATTCTATATCAACTACCGATAAATATCCATAGCGCACCTGCTTAGTACTTCGGTGGCCAAGGCACTAGGGCACTAGTTTTTTCTCTGTACGACCTCCAGCCAAAACGACCTTCGAATCTCTTCTCTGTCGGTGGAATACCAGAAACGAACAAAATCAAATATGTAATTGTCAGTGGACCAACCAGACCAACCCACCAAGGCGCTACACCAGCGGCAATTATTCCGATACCCCACCACTGCACAATCTCGCCAAAATAATTTGGGTGTCTGCTATATTGCCAAAGACCACTTTGCATAATTTTTCCGCGGTTTTTTTGACTGCTTAGATGTTCTTTTAATTGTTTATCAGCAATAGATTCACAAATAATGCCACTTAGCCAAACAGCAATTCCTATATATGCCAAAACAGTCCACTGGCTGCCGTCGAAAAGGTTGATATGAATTACCGGTATACATATGATTGTCGCCAGAATGGCCTGAACAATGTACACTCGAAAATACATATTAACTGCTTCCCTGCCCTTCCAGTTTTTTCGTAGCTCAACATATCGTGGATCTTCATTTTTGCTGCCAATTTTACGCTTGCCAAAATGCCACGCTAAAAGACTACCCCACACAAAAACCATGCCTAGCACCAACAAACAAAGACTGGACAAGGATATATTATCATACGCGATAATGTAGCTGGTGACGCTGACTATAATAAAAGTCGGCCCCCAAGCTATATCAATAATGTCGTAGCGTTTTAGCTTTCTAGCCAAAACAAAAACCAAGCTAATAAAAATAATGGCTACTAATAGACACACGGCCAAAGACGACAGAACAAAAGATAATTTATCAAAATCAATCAAAGTCACAATCGCTACGCACGCATAAGCCAATATAATACCTGTAAATAACACCCCTGCAACCGAGTGACGAATAATAGAGTATGTCATATTTATACCCTCTAGCTAATTAGGCTATCGCCATATTTTGCGAATATCAAAACTATCGATACGAAAACAATTATAAACATCAGCAACTTGTCGTAATCTTTCTCGATCCAGTGCTTTAAGTTTTTTTCTAATTGTTTTGGTAAAAACAAGTTATCTTCACGTATGTTATAACGTGTCATTGAAAAGAACACGAAAGTAGTCGAAAGTGTGACCAATAAACACCATGGGCAAAGAGCCTGAATAATAAACATGCTGACGTAAAAAAGATACATCGCGAATATAAAACCTAATGTATAAAATATTTGCGCAACAAACATAAATCTACGAGGAAATCTGATGCCTGCCAATCCAGCGATAGCAACTGTTATAACAACTGGTTCGGCAATCATGCCTATAAAGCTATTAGGAAAACCAAAAAGCTCGTTCGTAGCATGTTTAGCCACAGTGGCACAGTTAACCACAACATTAACGCTACAACTCAAGGGCGCTTCTGGATTGCGAGCTAGTGTAATGACTTCTACCGATAATACAAATGCCGCCAAAAGGCTCAGGATAGCACCAACCAGCATACTAGCGAATATCCACCTGTTATCAGCCAGATTTTTATCTTCGTGTTTAAAGTATTGCTTAAGCTCGTTCAGCATAATAGCTTACCTCGTCGATTAACGGTAACGGCAAACCGCGCCATTGAGTTTGCAAAATGCCATTGTTGTCAGTTGCAATAACAGTCGGGTACTCGACTATGTCATATGTCCTGCAGAAACTAGAGCCATCAGCGCTCTCTGGGTCAATCGTTTCTACCTTTTTGCCTGTCCGACTTTGAAAATCACGTAAAAAATCAGTCACCGCCCTAGCGTGATCACTTTCGATTTTGTAAATAACGTATGCTTTCATTATTAATAACCTACTTCTTTTTTCTTAGCCTGGCTAATGCATCTGCAAACTCGTCAACTGTCTTGAACTCTTGATATACACTGGCAAAACGCACATAAGCTACCTGATTTCTATCTGACAATTCACGTAAAACTAAATCGCCAATAGCTTTTGACTGCAGTTCATTATCACCAGAGGCATACAATTCGTTCTCGACCCTAGACACAATTGCGTGTACCTCTAGGTCAGATGACAAAAATTTGCCTACCGAACGATGAATCGCAGCAAACAGCTTGTCCCTATCGAATAGTTCGCGAGTGCCGTCTTTTTTAATGATGGCTAAATTTGGTCGCTCGATCCTCTCGTATGTAGTATAGCGATGACCACACTTTAGGCATTCACGTCGACGGCGAATCGCCCCAGTTTCGGCCGCATCACGCGATTCAATTACTTTTGAATCTTCGAATGAACAATGCGGGCATCTCATGACTGATCTTTGTCTTCGTCGTCTTTCTTTTCTTCTTTTTTGTCGTCTTTCTTTTTGTTTTTCTTTCGACGCCTTAGGAACGCCGGCGTGTCTGATTCCTCTTCGTCATAGTGCCAAATGTTTTTCTCTTCTTCGCTATGAAAAGCTTGGGCTCCATCATCTTGCTTGTCCAGATTCATATCAATCTTTGCCAATTCCTCTTCGGCTACAGATCCAACAGCTTCTTCGTCATTTTTCTGCATAGTAGCTGGGCGATTTGCTATAGGATCGTTTGGCAATTGAGGTGCTTCTTGCTCGTCAAAAAATTCCGAGTCAAATCCTGTTGCAATAACAGTAATAATCAACTCGTCTTCCATTTCGGGCTTTAGGGTTGCACCAAAAATTATGTTCGCGTCAGGTGAAACAGAGCTAGTAATTACCTCGGCAGCT
>JBBTRW010000050.1:0-10618 GCA_038064995.1 Patescibacteria group bacterium
CGACATAGCCCTTTCTGTGGGGTTTGCGGTGCTACTTGACGCATCGGTAGCTCCGCTATGGTTTGTGGCTGGATTAGCTACTTCGCGCGTCTTATTCTCGCTTGTTCGAAAGATTGGGCTGGTCCGGGGAAGCGAGTTTGCGAAACCACAGGTATTTACCAAGCTGAGCGGAATGTGTCTGGCCATTGGCCAATGTTTACTGCTGGCTAATATCGATAACGCACATCAAGCGTCCATTGATATCACCATTGGGGTTATGTCGGCTGTATTATGCTTGTCGATGTACACTTTCCTAGTTCATCAGCACGGGGCAATTCTGATCGGCTTGCTAAAGAACGGACACCAGAACTAGCAACCGCTGTCGGATGAATGTGGTTGCAATACACCACAATTCATCCGACAGCGGCTTGCTTTGGCATCATCAAACCTCTCTCATGATAAAATGATTAATAATGGGAAAGAACTTATACATCACAACTGCCATTCCGTACGTCAATGCTGCGCCGCATATTGGCAATGCCATGGACTATTTATATGCTGATATCTGGGCCAGGTACCAAAAGCAACAACATCCTGATCGCTTGTTGAGATTTGCGGCAGGCACAGACGAGCACGGCAACAAAATCGCTGCCAAGGCTAAGGAGCAAGGAGTCTCGCCCCAACAGTATACCGACGGCCAGTACAAGGCCTTTGCAGATCTGATGAAAAAGCTAGGTGCAAACTATACCGATTTTGTTCGCACAACCGACGAGCATCATCAACAAACCATTCAACACATTTGGGAAAAGCTGCAGCCATATATTTACAAGGGTAAATACGAAGGTTGGTACTGCGTTGGTCACGAAGCATTTTTTACTGACAAAGAAGTTACCGAAACAAACGGCGTTTGTCCTGACCACCAAACTCAGTACGAAAAACTGTCCGAAGAAAATTATTATTTCAAGCTGAGTCAATTTGGACCGCAAATCAAAGAAGCAATTACAAAAAAGAAAATGATAATCGAGCCAGAATTTCGTCAAAACGAAATTTTAAATCTAATCGATGGCGGCCTAAAAGACGTTAGTGTTTCTAGGCCCAAAAAGAGCCTTAGCTGGGGTGTGCCAGTACCTAACGATCCAGACCAAGTCATCTATGTATGGATAGATGCGCTACCAAATTACCTATCCGTCATTGGCTACCCCGACAAAGAAGAATGGAAAGAATATTGGCCAGCCGATGTTCAGGTTATTGGCAAAGACATTTTGCGATTTCACGCTGCCATCTGGCCGGCAATATTGATAGCGCTAGAGCTGCCTTTACCAAAAAAACTGCTGGTTCATGGCTTTGTAAATGCAGACGGCAAAAAAATCAGCAAAACCGTTGGTAACATTGTTGACCCAAATGAAATCATCGACAACTATGGCCTAGATGCTTTTCGCTACTTTTTTTCACGGCATATACCAACATTAGACGATGGTGATTTTACCTGGCAAAAATTCGAAATGGCTTATAACAGCGAGCTTGGTAACGAACTGGGCAATCTAATTCAGCGTGTTGGCAGCATGATCAATCGCTATCAAAGTGGGGTAATAGGCGATCACCCAAAGCCAGAGCACGATATCAAGCAGTACAAAGATTTTATGAACGAGTTAAAGTTTAATCGAGCTCTAGACGAAGTTTGGAGCATGGTTCGCCAGCTGAATGTCTATATCGAAAACGTTAAGCCCTGGCAAGTTGCTAAACAGGCCGAACAAGATCCAGAAGCCAAAGAGCATCTGGATGAAATATTAGCATATGCCAGCGGCAGTTTGTTGCAAATATCTGATCTGTTGCAGCCATTTTTACCTGGCACTGCCAAAACGATTAATGATACATTTGCCAGCGGAGTCGTGCAATTACCGGGCGCTGTATTGTTTCCGAAAATTCATAACCACACGCAAGCTAATTAAACAGTCGTGGTATTGTTGCTTGCTCTATCCTGTCGGTTACTTGGTCTAGCTCTTCAAAAAGTTTTGCTACTATCTCGAGCTCACTTTCAGTCGTGACAAGCTTGTCATTCATGTATATGCCATCAGGTTCAATTCTTACCAAAGTTGACTCTAGAAATCGCCCAAGCTTTTCCTTTTTCTGTTCAATCGACATGCTTGGGTCGACGAATATTTTGTCTATAGCTGGATCTTCCTGCCTATCCGCTCTTTGTTGACATAGGCGATTATCATATACGTTGATAGAGAATTTTTTTTGATTTGTAACAATTTGGTAAAATTCACGGATTTTACGCTCGAGTGTAATGTGCGCTTCAAGTACTGCTTGAGCTTCAGGAAAGCTATCAAGTGGTGCTGGTTCAAAAGCGCGTCTGAGCATTTCGCCAAGTTGCCGTAGTTCTTTATGCTTCTCTTCATTCAGCAGACTTTCGGGGGTTTCATCTGGAAATTTGTTTTGAATCATACTTAGCAATAACTCTTTCAGGCCACTATCTTCTAAGTCATCTATATTTTCCAAGAACCCTACGGCTAGATGTATGGCCTCAGACGCATCTAACCTTGATAATCTCTTGGCTTTGTCTGGGTCGAGTTCTGGCTCCTCGGATAGCTCTTGCTCGATGTCAAGTACCCCTTTGCCTTTGCTATATACTGATTCGCCCAGATTCTTTTTGACTAGAGCGTCCTGAACTTCCCGAAATCGTTGCAAAATAGCAGCAGCTTCAGCTCTGCATAAATTCAACTGTTCCTTCGGGGCTTTTGGAGAAATATCTAATCTTTCATTCATTCCTATATTATAACACAAAATATGTATATAAACAAGAGTTATACTGGTTATATATGCAATTGATCGATACCCACTGTCATATACATTCAGATGACTACAAGCTGGACGCCAACGAGGTCTATAGGAGGGCAATAATTGGAGGTGTCACGAAAATTATCTGCGTCGGTACTAACGTAAGCGACTCAAAGCTGGCTGCCGAGTGGGCTATGATGCATAAAAACTCTTGGGCAAGTATAGGCGTGCACCCTCACGAGGCAAAACATGGCACAGCTGGTCTTGAAGACATATTGAAAGATGAATCATGGGCACCTAAAGTAGTTGCTATTGGCGAAATAGGTTTAGATTATTTTTACGAACATAGCGACCGACAGACACAGATGAAGGTATTTGAAGCTCAGTTGCAGATAGCCAACGATGCTAACCTGCCGGTTATCTTTCATGTTCGCGAAGCCTTCGATGATTTTTGGTCGATAATTGATAAATTTCCTAACATCAGGGGTGTTCTACATAGCTTTACTGACACCCAGGCTAATGCCGATAAAGCACTGCAAAGGGGGCTATATATCGGGATAAATGGCATAGCGACATTTACAAAAGACCAAAACCAGCAGAATATGTACAAGAACTTGCCGTTAGAGAAAGTGCTGCTAGAGACGGACGCTCCTTACTTGACGCCTGTACCACATCGTGGTAAATTAAATGAGCCTGTGTTTGTGAGAGAAGTTGCTAGGTATCTAAGTACCGTGCGGTCGACCTCTGTTGACGAGCTAGCGCTTCTGACTACTCACAACGCGACAAATCTTTTTCATTTTTAATTTTTAAATAATTAAAACCCAAAACCAAAAGTCTCAAAAAACGTAAAAAAATATTAACAATATTACGCATGGAGGCGTTTTTAATGGCTATTTATCTACCAAGCGGCAGTCGAGGAAGGCTTGAGCAGCCACAATGGGCTACGCAAAGCAGTACCACAGAGAAGAAAGTTACTTTTACTCAGCGGCCAATCGAGTTTGAAGTTATACCAGTCGACTCTCAGACCACCAGCCACGAAACTTACAGGTCAGCCGAAGTATCTGCAGACACTATGAGCGCAAAGCTTTTTGTACGCCTTACTAGTGACATCAACGCTTGTCGTCAGTCAGAACTAAGCCCAAAGGCCTAATTCATGCCAACGCTAATGCAACAAGCCATGGGCCTTTTGGTAGGAGAGCAGCCGATCAAGCCGCAAAGTACAACTCCTAAGCAAAGGTCCCTTAATAAACTGACAGAGCGTCAGCTTATTAAGCTCGAGTCAGAGATTGGCCGTACGATCTTTGGTGAAATACCAAAGGGCCGCACCAGAGAGTTCTTTTGCCTAGATGCTGACACCTGGGTGTGGCACGAAACCTGGAAAGACGAAAATAACAAAGAACAAGAACGAACGGTTCGTTACGAGATTCACTCGAACGGTATTTTGAAAATAGAGAATAACGGCAAAAACTGCAACATGCTAAAAGGCGAAGAGCTAATGAACCTTACCCTGGCAGCCAGGATGTATCACGAAAAGGTTTTGCGCGAAATCTACAAACGCGACCCTCATAGTGGTAAACTGTTGAACAGTTAAACAACATCATCACACAGCATATGAGCAATCAACAAATTTATTTAGACTATGCGGCCGCCACGCCGCTTGATAGCAAAGTGTTAGCCGCAATGAAGCCATATCTAACCGAACTATTCTATAATCCGTCTGCACCGTATCAGCCAGCACGCAGTGTCAGAAATAACATCGAAGATGCCCGCAGTGCAGTTGCTCGTATTGTTGGCGCAAAACCAACCGAAATCATTTTTACAGCTGGCGCATCAGAGTCAATTAACCTGGCGCTTGGCCTGAAAGGTCATGTCGTTACAACAGCTATCGAACATGCAGCAGTGCTGGGTGCAGCTAAAAACCACGGCACAGATTGCACGATTGTTCAGGTTAATGAAAGGGGTAGGGTAGATCCGGCAGATATTAAAAACGCTATTAGGCCAACCACTGTGATTGTCAGTGTCGGTTTTGTGAATAACGAAGTAGGAATCGTACAGAGCCTAAAAGAAATTTCAAAGGTTATCAAGCAAGAACGCCTGGTTCGTAAGAATAATAAAAACGAATGTCCAATCTATCTGCATACCGATGCATCGCAAGCAGCTGGCGTATTAGACCTACATAACGCTCGCTTGGGCGTCGATTTGATGACGCTTAACGGTGCAAAAATATATGGCCCAAAGCAATCTGGAATTTTATATGCCGACACTAGCGTTAGCCTTGCGCCAATAGTTCATGGGGGAGGGCAGGAAAGGGGACTGCGTTCCGGCACCGAAAACGTAGCCGGCATTATTGGGTTTGCCGCAGCCTTAGAAATAGCTGAAAGTAAAAGAAAAACCGAAGTCAGCAGACTACAAGACCTTCGTAGGCAGTTTCTAGACATACTACTAGAAAGTTTCGACGATATTATGATCATCGGCGACCAAAAGCACCACGCTCCACATATTTTAACAGCTGCCTGGCCAGGCCTGGATGCTGAAAGAGTTCTATTCGCATTAGAAGCAAAGAATATTCTGGTGGCTACCGGATCTGCCTGTGCCGCAAACAAAGACACTCGGTCCCATGTTCTAGGCGCACTTGGGCTAGACGAAAATACCATAGACGGATCGCTGAGGTTTTCGTTTGGGCGACAAACCACCAGCCAGCAAGTCGAAAGAGCTGCTAAAATAATAGTTGAAGTAATAAAGCAGGAAATAGCTCGTGGCAAAAAACTCGAACAATTATCTTAGAACCGCCCAATATTTAGGTATTGCGGTATTGGTGTTTTCTTTCTTGTTTTTTTTGATACTTCCCTATTATCTTGGTCCAGATGACTTGCAGCGATGCGCTGAAGCGCCAGACAACAAAAGCATTAACGACAAGTGTCATAGCGCCGATGCGATTGTTGCTATCAGTGGTGGAGATACTGCCGCACGCACAGCCGAGGCTATAAAATTATACAAAAATGGTTGGGCAGACAAATTGATTTTCTCGGGCGCTGCACAAGACAAAAGTGGCCCCAGCAATGCCGAGGCTATGAAGCGTCAGGCGATTTTTTCTGGCGTTAATGAATCAAATATTTTGCTAGAAAAATCTGCTGTTAATACCCAAGAAAATGCAAAAAATACCCAGGCACTAATTGCTAATAATAAATTGCATCGAATTATTTTAGTAACGTCAGCCTATCACCAAAAGCGTGCAAGCCTAGAGTTTCAAAAACGTGCAGGTAGTGATCTTGTGATTACCAATCACCCTGTTGCTCATGACAAACAGTGGCGCAAGAATTGGTATCTAACACCTGTCGGTTGGTGGCTGTCGGTCGGCGAATTGATCAAGATTATCGGATTTTATGTCGGCTAAAAAAGTCTACGTTGGTATGAGTGGTGGTGTCGACAGTAGCCTAAGCGCTGCATTGTTGGTCGAGCAAGGCTACAACGTGACTGGTGTATATATGAAGAACTGGACTCAGGATCTGCCCGGCATGAAATGCCCGTGGGCCGATGATTTAGCTGATGCCAAACGTGTGGCCGTGCAGCTGGAGATTGATTTTAAGGTCTTTGATTTTCAAAAGCAGTACAAGCAAAAAGTCGTCGATTATATGATAGACGAGTACAAAAAAGGGCGTACACCAAACCCAGATATTATGTGCAACCAAGAGGTAAAGTTCAAGCTATTTCTAGATGCAGCGATCGAAGATGGAGCAGACATGATCGCAACCGGGCACTATGCTAAGACCGAAAATGGAGTTTTGAAACGTGCAGTTGATGACAACAAAGACCAGACATATTTCTTGTATCGTGCTACACGTGAAGCTTTAGAAAAAACAATATTTCCACTGGGTGGCATGAAAAAAGACGAAGTACGAGTGCAGGCTAAAAAGCGCGGCTTGTTTACGGCGACCAAAAAGGAAAGCATGGGCATATGCTTTGTCGGCTCGGTCGGTATACGCGAATTTTTGGGGCAGTATGTCACCACAAGGCCTGGTGCCATTATCGATATACAAACTAAGCAGGAAGTTGGTCAACACGACGGCGCGATATTCTTTACGCTAGGCCAGCGCCACGGCTTGAACGTCGGTGGCGGTTTGCCATATTATGTCGTTGGCAAAAATATGGACAAAAACGAGATCTACGTTACGCGTGATTTGAACAACAAAGAATTGTGGCGCAAAGAAATTGAACTTTCAGATTTGCATTGGATAAACGCCAGGCCAGCCGATGGTAAAAAACTACAAGTTCGTATGCGTCATCGCGCACCATTAATTGATACCCAGCTAAATAGTGGAAAACTAATACTCAACGAACCACAACGAGCAATTGCAGCCGGTCAATCTGCTGTCTTGTATGATGGCGAAATTGTTCTGGGCGGTGGAGTTATTGTCTAGGCTTTTCAGGCTGTTTTGGAGCTACGGTAATTTGCTTTACTACTCTTGCTGGTAACACGCTTTCTAAGGCAGCCGCGGTTCTAGCTAAACTTGTTTTTACTAACTCTCTTTGACCATCCGTAATTCGTATTGTTTCCGGGGTAAGCGATATGCCGTACGCTCTATAGACAGACCTTGGGATACTTTCAGGATTCTGCATCATAGAATGCACGGACGCGAATGCTAACCTATTCATTAGCTCTTTTGGTACTGCCTCGATACCTGGAAACTCAGATTCATCGGGTAATTCTGATGCCATGTAATACTCCTCTTGTAATTTATCAATAATATAACCAAACTAAGTAATAGTCAAATTTATCAGATAAGAAACAATATTCATGCTAAAATATAACGTAATGACAACCCAGGAAATTCGTTCAAAATATTTGCAATTCTTTGAGTCCAAGCAGCACAAAGTTATTCCTCGTGCTAGTTTGTTTTTGCATGACGACCCGACAACACTTTTTACTGGCTCGGGTATGCAGCCATTGATTCCATATTTGTTGGGCGATGATCATCCTGACGGGTTGCGGCTAGTGAACAGTCAGACATGCTTCCGCGGGCAAGATGTCGAGGAAGTCGGCGACAATCGCCACACAACTTTCTTTGAAATGCTGGGCAACTGGAGCTTGGGTGACTATACAAAAGCCGAGCAAATTCCTTGGCTATTTGAATTTTTGGTAGACGTTGTTGGGCTAGATCCAAACAAACTATACGTTTCGTGTTTTATCGGCAGCGAAAAAGACAACATACCTCGTGATGATGAAGCCGCGAATATCTGGCAGGAACTATTCAAATCTAAGGGTGTTGATGCAGAGATCGTAGAAATTGGTAGCGCTAAAGCTGGTGACGTGAAAGGTATGGGCAATGGCCGAATATTTTTCTATGACGACGGCGAAAACTGGTGGTCACGAAACGGCGGACTAGACACAACGCCAATTGGCGACCCTTGCGGTCCAGACAGTGAAGTATTTTATGACTTTGGTGATGAAAATCACGACGCCAGCTATGGTCAGCCACATCCAGCTAGCGACAGTGGCCGTTTCATGGAAATCGGCAATCAAGTATTTATGGAATATCGCCGAACTGAAAATGATTTTGAACCATTGGACAAAAAGAACGTAGATTTTGGTGGCGGGCTGGAGCGTATTGCTGCAGCAGCGATTGATAGCCCAGATGTGTTCAAAATTAGTTTGCTATGGCCAATTATCGAAAAATTAGAGCAATTATCTGGTAAAAAATATGACGAAAACCTAGAGAGCATGCGCGTCATTGCCGATCACCTGCGTGGTGCAACATTCCTAGCAGTTGATGGTGTTACACCCAGCAACAAAGAGCAAGGATATGTAATGCGTAGGTTGATTCGCCGCGCAATGGTCAAAGCCCACGACCTAGGTATCGAGCAGAACTTTCTACAAGAAATAGTGCCGGTTATCGCAGATCTATACCACGACGACTTTCCAGAAGTTGCTCAAAACCGCGAGAAGATTATTGAGACGTTGGTGAAAGAGGAAAAAGCATTTAGACAAACACTGCGCAAGGGGCTGCGGGAGTTCGAGAAAGAAGGGTCTATGGTTCAGGGGGTTGCTGCGGCTGAGGGTTATGGCGATGGTGTTGTATCTAGTGAGGATTATCGACCTGAGGAAATGAGTGGCAATGCCATATTTCGCTTGTATGATACCCATGGTTTTCCTGTTGAACTAACAAGGGAAGAAGCCTCTAAGCGTAATATAAAAATTGCCAAAGATGCCGATAAAGTCTTTGAGAAATTTATGCAAGAACAGCGTGCACGCTCTCAAACCGCCACAAAAGGCGTATTCAAAGGTGGTCTAGCCGACCACTCTGATGAAACCAAGAAATTGCACACAGCAACGCACCTGATGTACGAAGCACTTCGCCGTGTTCTGGGCGACCACGTAGTGCAACATGGCTCGAATGTCACAGCCGAGCGTACTAGGTTTGATTTTAGCAACGACAGTAAAGTCACTCGCGAACAGTTAGATGAAGTCGAAAAAATCGTCAATGAACAGATAAAAAAAGATCTAACCGTCAGTTTTGCCGAATACCCAACCAGTGAAGCTTTCAAAATGGGCGCAAAAGGTGCATTTGGCGACAAATATGGTGATACTGTGAAAGTTTACACAATGAAAGCCGATGACCAAGAGCCATTCAGCGTAGAAATCTGCGGTGGCCCACACGTTGATCACACCGGCCAGCTAGCCGAAGGCGGCAAAAGCTTCAAGATCGTCAAAGAGGAAGCCAGCTCTGCCGGTGTTCGCCGCATTAAGGCGGTACTAGCCTAGACGAAAATTAAATGTTATAGTAAGCATTAATAATCCTAATAGAGTGAGATTTATGGCCAATAATCCTATAGATAAAATAACGGACAAAAAACACGCTGAACTGTCAGTCGACCCTTCGCGATTGAAATCTGTTGCCGAGCTAGTTGATAGGAACAGGGAGGTTCACGAGCGAGCCAGGGGCATTGTAGATCTAGGTAACAACGAGAAAGTCAGTCCTCCAATAGTGCTAAAAGATTCTCCTTTTGAAGACGGGCAGGGCATGGTGATCGGCTTCGTCTTGTTAAATACGCAGCCATGGAAGTCAACCACCGTACAAACACTATCTGCGAATGTATATGCTATCAACAGCGGACAATTGCTTGATATCCAAGATAGATTTGACGATATTGCAAAACTTCTTGTTGATACTGACGGACAGGCGGCACATGCACTACGCAGAATGATAGGACGTGACCCAGATGGATTCATTTTTCAATTGGGCTTGGGCATATCAACAGAGGCAAAAGAACTAGATGAAATTAACGAAACCACTAGAATGGTTGCATCTAAAGGTTTTATGTTTTCAAGGGGGGCCGTAAACCTTAGATCAAACAAAAAACGTATATCCAAGCGGATCGATGAGATTGATGAGGTTATAGCTCAGTTTGAAGGGGCAGCAACTGATTATGAGCTAAATCCAAATTGCATGTCCTGGGTAGATGAAACCATAAAGGCTATTAGTGCATTGCCCGAAACGTACAAGTAATAATCTGATTGCAATTCCTTTCACCATAAGCGCCTTTGTTATATAATCATAGACATAAATGGCACTAAGTAAACTAAAGAAAAGCCTCCAGCGTGGCAAAGATGATGACGCTGCAAATCATATCGTTGCGCTCGATATTGGTACCGAGTTTGCAAAGGCTCTGATTGCTCGTATTGACGGACAAGAAATGAGCGTTGTAGGTGTTGGTCGTGCTCGTCAGGACGTCAGCGACATGCACTCTGGTGCTATCTCTGATATTGGCGGTGTTGTACGTGCTTGTGAAGAGGCGCTTTCTGAGGCAGAAGATCAGGCTGGTGTGCAGGCTAGGTCCGTTAGATCGGGAGCGCGTCGTG
>JBBTRW010000051.1:0-9096 GCA_038064995.1 Patescibacteria group bacterium
GAAATAATCAATGGAGTCCTGGCTTCATCAATCAAAATTGAATCAACTTCGTCAACAATCGCAAAATGAAGGTCACGTTGACGCAGTAATTCGACCTCGTTTACCATATTGTCACGCAGATAATCAAAACCAAACTCATTATTGGTACCGTATGTGATATCTGCTTCGTAAGCTTCCTTGCGAGTGGAGGGTCGTAATTTACGCATCCGAGGATCGTCATGCGCTGTATTGTTAAAGTCTTTATCAAACAAAAACGATGCTTCGTTGATAATAATACCAGTTGAAAGTCCCAGATAGTCGTACAGTTGACCCATCCAGCCCGCATCACGTTGCGCCAAGTAATCATTTACTGTCACAACATGGACACCCTTGCCGCTCAGTGCGTTCAAATAAACTGGCAATGTTGCTACCAAGGTTTTGCCTTCACCTGTTTTCATTTCTGCTACGTTACCTTCGTGCAAGACCATTCCACCGATCAGCTGTGTATCAAAATGACGCATTTTTAGCACACGAGAAGAAGCTTCACGTACCAAGGCAAACGCCTCAGGCAAGATATCATCTTCGCTAACTTTGGGATCTTGCAGCTTTTTCTTTAAAACTTCGGTTTGTTTTTTTAGCTCACTGACTTTCATATCAGCGTATTTTTCAGACAACACATTCACTTGCTCAACTCGTTTGTTCAGCCTTTTTAGTATCCGCTTTTGCGGGTCACCAAATACCTTAGTTAACACTCGTCGCATCTGCTACTCAAGCCTCCTCACTAGCCGTTTCAGCAATTATTAAGGTTAATTATACTCTGTTTCACCTCGCAATAAAACCCTAATAGCTAGCCTAATTATGACTCTCGCTTGAAACTTCTCTTGAACCGCCCCAATAGGTTGTGTCGGCCGCGATGATCGATGTGTTTTTCGCGATATTTTCTAGCCTGAGCAATAATCTTTGCCTCTACAATATCGATTGAAGCTAAAATATTAATCGTAGAATCTTTTGCGACCAGTTTATAGTCGGGAATGTTAATTATAACTTCGGTTTCATACTTGTTGCCCTGGCTACGATTGACTTGCTTGATCGTCACCTCAGCCGAAGCACTTTTGCTGGCGTGTCTTGGCAAATATCTGTCTATTCCACCTACTTTTTTGTTTACGTACTTTTTAGTTTTTTCATCAAGCTCGACCTTGATTCCAGTGAGCTTTATATTTTTTATCATAGGCCCCCTTTGTTTGTGTCTTTATTATAGCACTTCGCGGTTGCCCATGTATGGGCGTAGAACTTCCGGAACCTGCAGCTTTCCGTCGTCGGTTTGATAGTTTTCAATTATTGCAATCAACGAACGTGCCGATGCTACTGCTGTGCCGTTGAGCGTATGCAGAATCTCGACTTTTCCATCGTTTTTCTTTACGCGAATATTAAGATTGCGCGCCTGAAAGTCGGTGCAATTCGAACAGCTGGTTAGTTCACGATATGCATCGTCAACACTAGACCAATATTCTAGGTCGTATTTCTTAGCCGCGGGTGCACCCAGGTCGCCAGACGCGATATTAATCACATGGTATGGAATTCCTAACGATTGCCATAGTTCTTCTTCGATGCCACAAATGCGTTCATGCATTTCAATACTGGCCTCTGGCGTAGTTAATGCATACATTTCTAACTTGTTAAACTGATGTACGCGAAACAAGCCGCGATTATGCTTGCCATATGCACCGGCCTCTTTGCGATAACACGGGCTAAGCGCAGCATAAAGCAGGGGTAGCTTACTTTCGGGTATTATTTCATTGCCATGATAGCCAGTTAACGGAATCTCTGAGGTAGCGATTAGGGCTAGGTCTTCACCTTCTATATAGTATTCATCACTTTGCTCGCTAGTTCTAGGGGCAAATCCAGTACCTGTGGTTGTTTTACTGCTCACCATATGTGGAACACTCATAAAAGTAAAACCTTTTTTTCCAACAAAATCGATTGCGTATTGAATTAGGGCGTTCTCTAGTAACGCCAGGTCACCCTTTAGAAAATAGAACTTTGCGCCAGCTACCTTTGCGCCACGTTCAAAATCTACCCAATCACGCGCTAGTGCAAATTCTAAATGATCTTTTACGTCATTCTTTTTTTCACCCCAACTGGCCACTTCGACACTTTTGGTCTCGTCGCCAATAGGCACATCGTCTTGCACGAAATTTGGAATTTGCGCTATTAGCTGATTGAATTCTTGATCAGCCAGATTCAAATTAACCTCTATTGCAGATAACTTTTCTTTTAGTTTTTTACCCTCTTCAACCAAACTAGGTTCTGGCTTACCGCCCTTCATCTGGTTTGCGATTTCGTTGCGCTTTGCACGCAGCTGCTCGGCTTGTGATTGCAACGTTCGCCGCAAAGTATCGACTTCGATGACCAGATCAACATCGACCGTATAGCCTTTTTTGTCTGCAGACTCACGAACCAGCTCGGGGTTCTCGCGTAGTAATTTAATATCAATCATACTGGGTATTATACAGTATAGTAACAATCACTCATCTACATTTGCTTTTTCATAGTGCTCATGGTTTGAGAAGTCAAGCGCCTACAATATAATCACACACATGGCTGAAGTAAATAATAAATTCCCCGATCGTGATGATGGCCCAGTTGATACATCAGAATGGGAAGTTTTGTTGAGAGAGTACAGGCTTGCAAGAGATGCGTATATCAGTAGTACTAGAAGACTTTGGCTGTTGCCTACCCCTATCAAAGCTAACCAGGCCTACGAGACTAACGAAGAGCTTGCGGATATTTTTGAAAGCATAGCCATGCACATAATATGTAGTGATGATGGTGAAATAACCTTAGAAGAGAGAGTGCAATTAGTAGCTAGCTTGGGTCGTATGTGTGATGAAGATACCGTAGACGGACTGAATAATATTATTGGCTACGACAAGCTAGAAACTATTTTCGGCGTGGATAGCGAAGAGGTTTACTTTGTGCCAGAAGAAGCCAGCCCCGAGGAAATTGAGTCCGGAGCCGAAGACTATGTGGAATTTATAAGAGAAAAACTTGAGAATGATCTAGAAGAATTTTTTAGCATGCCACATTTTAAAAAAATGCGAACAATCAACACACTTAGAAGCTTGACCTACGATGTTGCAAAGATTGGTAGCGCCGTAACCATCGGCATATTGCTGGCAGAAAAATTACGCGACAGGCGTTCCAAACAATCTAATGCTCAATCCAAAGATTGAATTAATTTTTACGGCGCAAACGATGTTTGATTGTCTTTGCAACCGCTTTGCGTTCTTCTTCGTTATTACCAATCCCATGCTCTTCTAGTGCCACAACAATTTCCCTATCTAATGCTAGATCCTCGCGCAGTGCGCGTTCCATTGTTTTATCTTCTTTGATTAATAGCTGAACCATATCGCTAGATTCTTGAACCAGCTTTGCGGCTTTTTTAGTAACACGAACCTGACGCAGTATCGAAACGCTTTGTAGTGTCGTCATCACCAATGCAGCAACGCTGATAATAAATGCAATCAAACTAAAAGCAATGTCAGACGGCTGCTTGCCCAAATTGGTTAAAAACAAAACCATTAAGCCAACAATGGCTATACCAACAAAAATCCTTAGCAGAACAAAAAATATTTGTTCACTTTTGTCGTTCACAATTTTACGTCCGGATAAATTGTTTTTGTAACTTCGTCTATTTCAGATCTCAGCTGCGGGAAAGGCACTCCTTCACGTGCGCTTACACCTTCAAACGCCCAAAAGACTCGCTCGCTATAACCCCAGCCACAAGCCGGCGGCATGCCGTACTCTAGCATCTCGACATAGTCGATATCTAACATCATAGCCTCTTTATCACCCTTTTCACGCATTTGTTGTTGCTCGTTAAATCGCTCTAGCTGTTCGATTGGATCGTTTAGTTCGCTAAAGCCGTTACCCAGCTCACTACCAGCTATGACAGCTTGAAAACGCTGCACTGTCTGTGGATCGTCCGGGTTAATTTTGGCCAATGGACTAATAAATAGCGGTGTGTTGACTAGCCATACTGGACCGGTCACGTCTTTTCGAATGTTTTTCCATAGCTTATCGATACCGCGAGCTTTGTTCTCGGTTTCTGCAACTTCTAGCTTGTTATCTTTCAAGGCCTTTTTGACGTCATCGATTGAGCAGGCATAGATATCGATTCCGTATTTATCCTGCAAAGCTTGTTTGTAATCCAGCTCCTGCCAATCGCCGCTCATATCAATATCAAAATCACCTAGTTTGAATTTCAATGTACCGAACGTTTCTTGCAACACATATTGGTACATTTCTGTCATAAATTTCATACCTTCACGCCAATCAGCATATGCCCAATACCATTCCATAGCTTGATGTTCCGGCAGATGCTCGTCTGTATAGTTTTCGTTTCTAAAACGCGGACCAACATCGTAAACTTTTTCGTAGCCGCCACCGATGAGACGCTTCAATGGAAGTTCTTGGCTAATGCGTAGGTAGAAATCTTGGTCTAGCGCGTCCATATGCGTAACAAATGGGCTCGCATCTGCTCCGCCAGTAGTGTGTTCTAAAACTGGCGTGTTGATCTCAATAAAGTCTTTTTGATTCAAAAAATCACGTGTCGCCTGCCAAAATTTAGATCGTCGGATAAAGCGCTCTTTGACATCAGCATTAATGTTCGTGTCGATGTACCGACGACGCATACGTTCCTCTTTGTTTGTAAAGCCGTCTTGCTTGGTTGGCATAGGGCGTAAAGATTTTGTCAGTAGACGCAATTTATTAACACCGAGCGATATCTCACCTGTTTGAGTTTTGATAATCTTGCCACTTGTCTGCACGAAATCACCACTATCTAACAAATTGATCTGCTCTAGTCCCAGCTGAGAATCCTCGGCAATAAATTTTTCGACTTCGCCATCACGCAAAAAGAGTTGTAATGTACCAGATGTGTCTTTGATAACGATAAACGCTAGCTTGCCAAATTTGCGAATGCTGACAATTCGACCCACCAAAGTCGCATCCTTACCTTCTAGTTCGGAAAACTTCTCGCTAACATCAGATAAAACGTGAGTTCGTTCGGTTTTTGCTGGATAAGCGTTAACACCCAGAGCTTTCAATTCATCAAGCTTGCGTAGTCGCTCGTCACGAAGTTCCTTTAACGTTGCCATTAGAAGTAATTATAGCCTAGAACGGCTAAATACCACAAGCTTCTCCGCCAGCTGGCGGAGAAGACTCTCGCTTTCCTAGGAGCAAAGTTACATTGTCCTAGTAACTTTGCGTATCTGAGTCGGAGCTCGTGGTATTTAGCCTAGCTTTATTAGCCGATTTTTTCGATGGTGTACTTGTTTTTGCCCTTTGGAGTAGTAATTTCTACTGATTCACCGGCTTTTTTACCTAGCAATGCTTTGCCAATTGGTGATTGGTCGCTAATTTTACCCTTTGTTGGGTCAGCCTCAACTGAACCAACTAACTGATATGAAACCTTTTTACCGTTGATCTTTAGATCAATTTTCGAACCTACAACAACGCTAGAGCCTTTTTTAGGCGCAATTATTTCGGCATTTAACAAAATGTCCTCTATCTCGGCAATACGTGTTTCTGCCTGCCCCTGCTCGTCTCTGGCTGCATCATAGTCGGCGTTTTCGCTTAGATCGCCTAGCTCGCGAGCAGCAGCAATCTTTTCAGCTATTGCAGCGCGTGAACCTTTCAGCTCTTTCAGCTCTTTCTCAAGCTCGCCTTTGCCTTCTGATGTAATTTGATATTGTTTTCTCATTATTATCTTCCTCCTAAATATTCGTCGAATATAAAAAGCGTCCATTCAAACGGTGGGCGCCCAGTACTTTTTATTTTTATTCTTTCTCTTTAGTTACCTAGCTTAGCAAGGAGCGCCTCAACCGTCAACACTTCTTTTTCATTACCAGTTCTTGAGCTGTATTCTACCTGTCCATCCAACTTTTCACTCACAACAACTCTGTGTGGCAAACCTATAAGTTCTCCGTCGGCAAACTTCTCACCAGGTCGCACATCACGATCATCCCAAAGCACTGTGATACCTTTTTCTTGCAGAGCTTTGTACACAGCCCGAGCTTGCTTGACAGTATCACCAATTTGCACCAAATAAACCTTAAAAGGTGTAATGTTTTCCGGCCATACCAAACCTTTTTCATCGGCAAACTGCTCGGCGATTACACCCATTAGTCGGCTGATACCTATACCGTAGCAACCAGATATAATTGACTGCTTTTGGCCCTGATCGTCAGTAAAATAAACATCCAAGGCATCTGTGTACTTGCTTTCTAGATGAAAAGTATTGCCAACCTCGACACCACGTTTTTCTACCAGTGCATTTTTATCAAGGCCTAGTTTTTCCAAATTTTCATCGGTCATGATTTCTTTGTTGATTGCAATTTTGCGCGTCTCATCCACATAAATCGTGTCTTCACCAACATCGCTAAGGGTCTGAAACTCGTCTGAAAACTTGTCAGTAAATATCCCACCATCTGCATAGGTTCTGTAAGTAAAATCACCCAGCCCAAGGCGTTCGTATATCTTGTGATAGGCCTGAACTGTACCTTCGTATATTTTTTCATGCTCCTGCTGCGTTTTAGCAAAGCTGTACATATCTTTCATCAAGAATTCGCGACCACGCAACAGCCCACTTTTTGCGCGAAGCTCGTTGCGAAATTTTGGCCCTATCTGATATACCGAAAATGGCAGATCTTTGTACGAGCTAACATAGTCGCGCAGCACATCAACAATTGGCTCTTCGTGCGTAAAACCAACACCCAGCTCAGTGCCGTTTGCTAGTTTTGTCTTAAACCAGTTATCAACTTTGGCGTCATCCCAGCGATCAGTTTTTTCCCATATTTCTTTCGGTTGCAACGTAGTCATTGCTAGCTCTTGCCCACCAATTGCATTCATTTCTTCACGAACAATCTGTTTGATATTTTCAATTACCCTTAGTCCCAGCGGTAAATATGCATATACACCAGCCATTTCTTTGTGAACATATCCAGCCCTAATTAACAATTGGGCATTGCGCGCCACTTCGTCGGCTGGCGCGTTTTTTCTAGTTTTTGTAAAAAGCTGACTTTGTTTCATTGTTTATTATTCTACTACAGCAAAGCTTAATACAGTACCTGCAAGACAAATTTTTCAATATCAAACTGCATAAATAATATCGAAAAAGCTATGGCATTCTTTAGTGTATGTATTCCTACGCCCGCCCAAATCGAACCAGTTTTCTCGCGCACATAACAAAGCACTAGTGACAGCGCAAATACGTCTACACCCACGTTCCACTGCATATGAACCAAGCCAAAAACCAAACTGACAATCAATGCCGTCCACCAAAATTGAAGGTTTCTGCGCAACCTGGTAAATAAAAATCCGCGAAATATTGCTTCTTCTACCAGTGGCGCTAAAACCACCAATGCCAGAAACGCCATTGCAAACTCTAGCTGGCTGCCCAGCTGGTCAAACCCAACTTCTTGACTTTCGTCTATGTTAAACCCTGGCACCGCATAATGAATTAATATCATGAAAACAAAGCTAATGAAAAAATAAACAAAATAACCCGCCAAAACATACAGCAAAGCATTTAATTTTGGCTTGTTTACCACCCCTAGAAGCTCCGGAATACCCTTTACGGAATTTCTAACCGCTGAATATATACCCAAAATAATTAGCAGTGCCAGCGCATAGGCTACAAAAGACGCGATAAACTGTGTTACCGTCGATTCTAGGCCAGACTTGGTGATTAAACCAGAAGCGGCTAATGCACCAAATATAAACAAAGTTATAGCCTGAGCAACAAAAAACCCATAGACCACAAGACCAATCGCACCTAGGCTTGATAAAAATTTATAACGATTGGATTTTGAAGACATCCGCCACCGTTATTATTACTACTAAAATCATCAATGCCATAAAGCTATACCCGACTATTGCTTCTTCTAGGTCTTTGGTCAGCGGCCTTTTAATAACCCTAAACAGATATGTTAACGCTAATCTACCGCCGTCTAGCGCAGGTATCGGCAAAATATTCATAACCGCCAATGTCAATGATATTATAGCCGTCAAGAACAATAATGTAGATGCACCTGCGTTTTGTGCCGCTGGGAAAAATACCCCAACAATGCTCAGAGGACCACCGACCGAGTTGCCGGCAGCTGATATCTCTTGGCTGCCTTTTTCTCGCTCCTTTTTATCACCACTTAACTGTGTGGCAAGACCGTGCGTCAGATTGCCAACTAAATCACCCAAGCCCCTTAGGGTCGCCATGCTAAATTGTACAGTCGTCCCAATACCTACAATAGGCGCCGACCATGTCGAATAGCGCAAAGTCTGAGTGCTAGCTGCCACGCCTAGTGCACCCTGCGTTTTGCTCGGTTTGTAGCGCAACTGAACAAAAACTGTATATGTCTGACCATCACGACTGTATTTTACGCTAATCTTCTTGCCCTGCTTTGCACTAGTAGCCTGGACTAAATCATCTGATTTCAAGATCTTTTTACCATCAACACTAATAATTTTGTCATTAACCTTTAGGCCAATTTTTTCCGCCGGGGATCCACGTCCGACGAAGGTGACTTTTAACGCAGTTGTTACCTCTCGTGTGTCAGACGGAACAGTAAACTGGTTTGGCAGCACCTTTGGAAAGCCAATTAAGGCTAGGGCTGTTAGTGCTAGTATTGCAAATAGCCAGTTCATCGTTACACCAGCCAGTAACACCTTGGTTTTAACCCATAGGCTACTAGCACCATAGTCACCCTTTTTATTAGCCGCATCGTTTTCGCCCTGCATTTTCACAAAACCGCCTAGCGGCAGCCAGTTCAAGCTAAGCAGTATGCCACTTTTTAGTCGACGACTGGCAAATTTTGGCGGAAATCCTATGCCGAACTCTTCGACCTTTATGCCATTACGACGGGCAACAATTGCATGACCTAGCTCGTGGATTACCACCAAAAACATCAGTATCAAAAGTCCGACACAAATCTGCAATAATAAGGTCAACACTTCCATCTACCCTCCGTATCGTCGCGATCTTTTATTATATTCCTCTATAATTTTTTTGAGATGTTCTGGCTTCATATCTGGCCAGTGCTTGTCCAGAAATATCTATTC